>NZ_JAHVCI010000051.1:0-31519 GCF_019265565.1 Cellulomonas sp. PS-H5 | reverse complement strand
CCCCCCCGACGCCGGCGGCGGAGCGGCACCGCCGCCTGTGTGGTCATGGTGTCAGGACGCGTTCTCGTCGAGCACGGCCTGCAGGTTCGTCTGCACCGAGCCGAGGATCGCGGCCGGGTCGCCGGTCTTCAGGCCCTCGAGCTGGGCGTTGAAGTCGGTGATGACGTCCGCCGCACCGCGGGCGTTGACGACGTTCTGCGCGAAGTCGGCCGAGTCGATGAACGCGGTCATCTCCGGGAACAGCTCCTTCCAGCCGTCGGCCGCGGACTGCACGGACGGCATGACGCCGAACGCCTCGGAGAACGCGAGCTGCTGGTCGGTGGCCGTCAGGTACTGCACCAGGTCGACGGCGTCGGACTGGCTGGACGAGTCGGCGGCGACGCCCCAGCAGTTCGTGAACTGCAGGGTGCCCTGGCCGGCCGGGCCGGCGGGCAGCTCGACGACGCGGTAGTCGACGTCCGGGTAGTCGTTCTCCATCGCGCCGGTGATCCAGTTGCCCTCGATGGTCATGGCGGCGGCGCCGGTGCCGAACGCCTCGCCGCCCCAGCCGGTGCCGAGGTCGGCGGCGTAGGCCGCGGAGCCCGACGCGAGCAGCTGCTGGACGTAGGTGAGGCCCTCGACGTTCTCGGCGGAGTCGGCGGTGGCCTCCGTGCCGTCCTCGCTGACCAGCGTGCCGCCGGCCTGGGCGAGGAACGCGCCGACGCGGGCGTACTCGCCGGAGAAGCCGAGGCCGACCTGGTCGCCGGTGGTGAGCTTCCCGGCGACGTCGGTCAGCTGGTCCCAGGTGGTCGGGACGTCGGCGTCGGTGAGGCCGGCGGCCTCCCAGGCGGCGGTGTTGATGATGAGGCCCAACGTGGAGAAGTCCTTGGGCGCGCAGACGAGCTCGTCGTCGTAGCTGAACTGCTCGACCAGCGACGGGTAGAAGTCGTCGGCGTTGTCCAGCTCGGAGCCGTACGGGTACAGCGAGCCGTTGGCGGCGTAGGTCTGGAACTGGTCTGCGCTGACGTAGAACACGTCGGCCGGGTCGCCGGACGCGAAGCCCTGGCTGAGCTCCTGGGTGAGGTCGGACGCGACCTGGACCGTGGCCTGGACGCCGGACTCCTCGGACCAGGCGGCGACGGCGGCCTTGACGGCGTCGGTCTCGGCGTCGCCGGACGATCCGATGAGGATGCTGAGCGAGCCGCCGCCCTCGGTGGACGCGGCGTCGGCGCCGTCGTCCTCGAAGCCGGAGCCGCCGCCGCAGGCGGACAGGACGAGGATGCCGGCTGCGCCGACGGCGGTGGTCGCCAGGAGGCGCCGTCCTCGCACGGGGATGCGGTGCTGCATGGGGGTTCTCTCCTTCAGGGGGTGGTGCACGGAGGGTCGGGTGGTCAGGGGGTGCGGCTGGACGCGCGCTCGACGAGGTGCGGGGCCAGCAGGACCTCGCGGCTGCGGGTGCCGCCGGTGCCGTCGAGCTGGTCGAGCAGGAGGTCGAGCGCGCGCTGGGCGGCCTCGGAGAGCGGCTGGGCCACGGACGTCAGGCCGACGGCGGCGGCGACGGGGGTGTCGTCGAAGCCGACGACGGCGAGCGTCGTGCCCTGGCTCCGGGCGACCGTGAGGGCGCCGAGGGCCAGGGAGTCGGAGGCGCACACCACGGCGGTGGGCGCGGCGTCGGCGAGCACGCGCTCGATCGCCTGGGCGCCGGCGGCGACGCCGTCGGGGACGCGGGCGTGCAGCCGGCGGAGCAGGGAGCCGTCGTGCCCGGCGTCGACCATCGCGGCGGCCCAGCCGCCGGCGCGGTCCTCGCCGACGTCGGAGCCGTCGGGCCAGCCGAGGTAGGCGATCCGCTCGTGGCCGAGGCGGCGCAGGTGGGCGACCGCGGCGCGGGTGCCGGCGGCGCCGTCGACGTCGACCCACGGGTGCGCGGCGGCGCCGTCGGGACGGTCGCCCCAGGGCCGGCCGAACGTCACGAACGGCACGTCCCGCTCCGCGAGCCAGGCGGCCCGCTCGTCGTCGCGGTGGGTGCTGGTGAGGACGAACGCGTCGAGGTCGGCGGTGTCGAGCAGCTCGCTGTACTGCGCGATCTCGCCGGCGTCGTCGGGCGCGGTGAACAGCATGACCCGGTACCCGCGGGCCTGGGCGCTCTCGGTGAGCGCGTGCAGGAACCGGTCGAGCACGGCGCCGTTGATGCCGTCGTGCACGGGCTCCAGGCGCAGGCCCAGGACGCGGGACCGGCCGGTGCGCAGCTGGCGCGCGGCGGAGGACGGCCGGTAGCCGAGCGCGTCGATGGCGGCGCGGACCCGGTCGGTGGTGTCGGCCCGCACCAGGTGCGGCGCGTTGAGCACGTTCGACACGGTCTGGCGGGACACGCCGGCACGCTGGGCGACGCTCTCCAGCGTCGGCCTCGTCGTGGCGTCCATGGGCGCTCCCTCGCGTCGCTCGGTGTGCATATGATCGTTCCAAGTTGCGATTGGAACGCTCAAACGGTTGCCCCTAGAGTTGCCAGCGCCCCCGGGCCTGTCAAGCCGGGCGGGGCCGCCCCGGGTCACGATCCGGTCTCGGCGGGCCCCGCCACCGACCACCGCACACCCCTCCCGAACGACGAGGTACCCATGGAGCTCCAGCCCCTGCTGCACGACCTGCTGGTCGCGGTCCACGCCCCCACGCAGGCGTGGTCGGACGCCGACGGCCAGATCGGCCTGGCGGACGGACGCGGCGCCCAGGGCGTCTACCACGGCGACGTGCGGGTGCTGGCCGGCGCCCGGCTGACCGTCGGCGGCACCGCGCCCGAGGCGGTCGCGTCCGGCGCGGACGGCCCCGGGCGCGCCCGGACGGTGCTGCTGGCGCGCTCGGTCGACGGCCCCGGCGCGGACCCGACGGCCCGGCTGGAGCGGCTGCGCGAGGTGGTCCCGGGCCGGGTCACGGAGACGCTCACGCTGTCCTGCTCGACGGCGGAGCCCGTGGCGGCGCGCCTCGAGGTGGCGCTGCGCCCGGACGGCACGCCGATGGACCGGATCAAGTCGGGCGCGGCGGTCCAGGCGGCGCCGGCCCCGGAGCGCACCGCCGACGGCGCGCGCTGGCAGGCCGACGCCGACGTGGCGGCGGTGCTGTCCGCGCCGGGCGCGGACGTCGCCGTGGCGGCCGACGGGACCGTGCGGCTGGCGTGGGACGTGAAGGCGACGACCGGGGAGCCGGTCGCGGTTGCCTGGACCCTCGACGTCACGGACGCGGCCGGCCCGGTGACGGCGCCCCGCCGCGCGGAGCCCGAGTGGCAGCCGCTGGACGTCGAGGCGGCGGACCGCCGGCTGCCGGCCCTCCTCGACCAGGCCCTCGCCGACCTCGGCACGCTGCGCCTGAGCGCCCGGTTCGCGCCGGACGACGTGTTCCTGGCCGCGGGCGCCCCGTGGTTCTTCACCCTGTTCGGCCGGGACTCGATCTGGGCGGCGCGGATGCTGCTGCCGCTCGGCACCGAGCTCGCGGCGGGCACGCTGCGCACGCTCGCGACGCTCCAGGGCACGAAGGTCGACCCCGCCACCGCCGAGCAGCCCGGCAAGATCCTGCACGAGGTGCGCCGCGCCGAGCTGTCGATGCCCGGCGAGGGCACCGTGCTGCCGCCCGTGTACTACGGCACCGTCGACGCGACGCCGCTGTGGGTCTGCCTGCTGCACGACGCCTGGCGGTGGGGCATGCCGGCCGACGAGGTCGAGGCGCTGCTGCCCGCCATGGAGCGCGCGCTGGCCTGGATGTCCGACCACGGCGACTCGGACGGCGACGGATTCCTCGAGTACGCCGACGAGACCGGCTCCGGCCTGGCGAACCAGGGCTGGAAGGACTCGGGCGACTCGGTGCAGTGGAAGGCCGGCGGGCTCGCGACCGGCCCCATCGCCCTCGCCGAGGTGCAGGGCTACGCACACGAGGCCGCCGTCGCCGGTGCCGCGCTGCTCGACGCGTTCGGCCGGGAGGGCGGCGACCGGTGGCGCGCGTGGGCCGCGGCCCTCGCCGAGCGGTTCCGCGCGTCGTTCTGGACGTCCGACGAGCGCGGCGCCTACCCGGGCATCGCGCTGGACGCGGACAAGCGCGTCGTCGACACGGTGACGTCGAACATCGGCCACCTGCTGGGCACCGGCATCCTGTCCGCCGAGGAGGAAGCGACGGTCGCCGCGCGGCTCGTCGGCCCGGACATGGACTCCGGCTACGGCCTGCGCACGATGTCGACGGAGTCGGCCGGCTACTGGGAGCTGCGCTACCACGGCGGCGCCGTGTGGCCGCACGACACCGCGATCGTCGTGCAGGGGCTGGCGCGTGCCGGGCACGCCCGGGAGGCGGCGGCGCTCGCGGAGGGGCTGCTCGCGGCCGCGCAGGACTTCGACCAGCGGCTGCCGGAGCTCTACGGCGGCGACGCCCGCGGCACCGTGCCGCGCGCCGTGCCGTACCCGGCCGCGTGCCGCCCGCAGGCGTGGTCGGCGGCGGCCGCGGTGTCGGTGCTCGGAGCGGCGCTCGGGCTGGCACCCGACGCGCCCGGCGGCCGGCTGACCGTGGCGCCGCCGGTGCCGTCGCCGCTCGGGGCGGTCGCCGTGCGCGGGCTGCGCCTGGGCGGCGCGCCGCTCGCGGTGCGGGTCGGCGCGGACGGCTCGGTGCAGGTCGAGGCGGAGGCCGACGTGGCGGTGCACCTGCGGTCCTGAGCCCGGCGGGTGGCTCCGGCGCGGCGGTCGCGCCGGAGCCGCCCGCCGGTCGCGGGCACGTCGCCCGCGCCCGGGGCGACCCCGCCCCGTAGGGTGGGGTCTTCTCGGACGCGAGCCGCGCGGACGACGGCGACGGGCGGTGGGACATGGGGCTGCTGGACCGCATCGGGTCCCCGGCCGACCTGCGCGCGCTGTCCGCGGGGCAGGTCCGGGCGCTGGCGGGGGAGATCCGCGGCTACCTGGTCGACCAGGTGTCCCGCACGGGCGGGCACCTGGGGCCGAACCTCGGCGTGGTCGAGCTGACGATCGCCCTGCACCGGGTGTTCGAGTCGCCGCGGGACACGCTGGTGTTCGACACCGGCCACCAGTCCTACGTGCACAAGCTGCTGACGGGGCGGCAGGACTTCGCCCGGCTCCGCAAGAGCGGCGGGCTGTCGGGCTACCCCAGCCGGGCCGAGTCCGAGCACGACGTCGTCGAGAACTCGCACGCGTCGACGGCGCTGTCCTGGGCGGACGGCATCGCGCGGGCGAACGCCCTGGCCGGTCGCGGCGACCGGCACGTGGTGGCGGTCGTCGGCGACGGAGCGCTCACCGGCGGCATGGCCTGGGAGGCGCTCAACAACATCGCGGACGGCACCGACCGCCGCCTGGTGGTCGTCGTGAACGACAACGGCCGGTCCTACGCGCCGACGATCGGCGGGCTCGCGCTGCACCTTGACGCGCTGCGCACCACCCGCGGGTACGAGACGGTGCTGTCCTGGGGCAAGCGCGCGCTGCGCCGGTCCGGGCCCCCCGGGCGGGTGGCGTACGACGCGCTGCACGGGCTGAAGAAGGGCATCAAGGACGTCGTCGCCCCGCAGGGGATGTTCGAGGACCTCGGACTGAAGTACGTCGGCCCGGTCGACGGCCACGACGAGGCGGCGGTGGAGTTCGCGCTGCGCCGGGCCCGGTCGTTCGGCGGACCGGTGATCGTGCACGTCATCACCGAGAAGGGCCGCGGTTACTCGCCGGCCGAGCAGGACGTCGCGGACCGGTTCCACGCGGTCGGCCAGATCCACCCCGAGACCGGGCTGCCGGTCGCGCCGTCGCGGTTCGGCTGGACGGGGGTGTTCGCGGACGAGATCGTGCGGATCGGCCGCCGCCGGCCCGACGTCGTGGCGATCACGGCGGCGATGCTGCAGCCCGTCGGGCTCGCGCCGTTCGCGGAGGCGTTCCCGGACCGCACGTTCGACGTCGGGATCGCCGAGCAGCACGCCGTGACGACGGCGGCGGGCATGGCGTTCGCCGGGCTGCACCCGGTGGTCGCGGTGTACGCGACGTTCCTCAACCGCGCCTTCGACCAGGTGCTGATGGACGTGGGCCTGCACCGCGCCGGGGTGACGTTCGTCCTGGACCGCGCCGGGCTCACCGGCGACGACGGCGCGTCGCACAACGGCATGTGGGACATGGCGCTGCTCGGGGTCGTCCCGGGCCTGCGGCTGGCCGCGCCGCGGGACGAGGACACGCTGCGGGCGGCGCTCCGCGCGGCGGTCGACGTCGACGACGCGCCCACGGTGGTGCGGTACCCGAAGGGCGCCCTGACCGAGGCGCTGCCGGCGGTCGACGACGTCGACGGCGTGGACGTGCTCGCGCGGCACGGGGGCGCGGGTGCCGACGTCGCCGCGCGGTCGGTGCTGGTGTGCGGCGTCGGCTCGATGGCCCGCACCGCCCTGGCGCTCGGCGAGCTGCTGGCGCAGCACGGGCTGCGGGTGACGGTCGTGGACCCGCGCTGGGTGCTGCCCGTGCCCGCGGCACTCGTGAAGCTCGTGGGGGAGCACGACCACGCGGTGACGATCGAGGACGGCGTGCGCGAGGGCGGCGTCGGGTCGGCGCTCGGGCTGCGGGCCCGGGACGCGGGCATCGCGACGCCGGTGCAGGCGTTCGGGGTGCCGCGGCGGTACCTCGAGCACGCGAGCCGGGACGAGCTGCTGACGGGACTCCGGCTGACCGCGCCCGACCTCGCGCGCGACGTGCTCGCGGCGCTCCGCGCGACCGCCTGACGGGACCTGGGTCCGGGACGTGAGCACCGTCACGCGGCCGTTCCGCGCCCCTGACGAGGGCGGGGGACCTCGGTCCCAAGACATCCCATGACCTCGTGAATAGCGTCGCAAGTACGACGCACTCAGCGAGGGAGCTTCAGATGTCCACCACCGCAGTACCCACGACCGGGTCCGACGCCACCGCGCCGGCCTGGGACGGTTTCGTCACCGGACCCTGGTGTGACGGGATCGACGTCCGCGACTTCATCCAGCGCAACTACACGCCGTACACCGGCGAGGCCGACTTCCTCGCCGGCCCCACGGAGCGCACCACCGGCATCTGGGCGAAGCTCAGCGAGATGTTCCCGGCCGAGCGGGCCAAGGGCGTCTACGACATCGACAACCACACCCCGTCGACGATCGTGTCGCACCCGGCCGGCTACATCGACCAGGACAACGAGCTGATCGTCGGCCTGCAGACCGACGCCCCGCTCAAGCGCGCCATGATCCCCAACGGCGGGTGGCGCATGGTCGAGAAGAGCCTCGAGACCTACGGCTACGACGTCGACCCCGAGGTCGCCAAGATCTTCACCACGTACCGCAAGACGCACAACGACGGCGTCTTCGACGTGTACCCCCCGAACGTCCGGGCCGCGCGGTCGTCGCACATCATCACCGGCCTGCCCGACGCCTACGGCCGCGGCCGCATCATCGGCGACTACCGCCGCGTCGCCCTGTACGGCGTGGACGCGCTGATCGAGGCCAAGCGCCTCGAGCGGCACGAGATGGACATGGAGCCGTCGGTCGAGGACGTCATCCGCGACCGCGAGGAGAACGCGGAGCAGATCCGCGCGCTCGTCGAGCTCAAGCAGATGGCCGCGTCCTACGGCTACGACATCTCCAAGCCGGCGACCAGCGCCCGCGAGGCCGTCCAGTGGCTGTACTTCGCCTACCTGGGCGCCGTGAAGGAGCAGAACGGCGCGGCCATGTCGCTGGGCCGCACCTCGACGTTCCTCGACGTGTACCTGCAGCGCGACCTCGCGTCGGGCGCGATCACCGAGGAGTTCGCGCAGGAGCTGATCGACGACTTCGTCATCAAGCTCCGCATCGTCCGGTTCCTGCGGACCCCCGAGTACGACCAGCTGTTCTCCGGCGACCCGACCTGGGTCACCGAGTCGATCGGCGGCATCGGCGAGGACGGGCGCCCGCTCGTCACCAAGTCGTCGTTCCGGTTCCTGCAGACGCTGTACAACATCGGCCCGGCCCCGGAGCCGAACCTGACCGTGCTGTGGAGCAACCGCCTGCCCGAGGGCTTCAAGAAGTACTGCGCGCAGGTCTCGATCGACACCTCGGCGATCCAGTACGAGTCCGACGACCTGATCCGCACCTCGTGGGGCGACGACGCGGCGATCGCCTGCTGCGTGTCCCCGATGCGGGTCGGCAAGCAGATGCAGTTCTTCGGCGCCCGCGTCAACATCGCCAAGGCCCTGCTGTACGCCATCAACGGCGGCCGCGACGAGGTGTCCGGCAAGCAGGTCGCGCCCGTGTCCGCGCCGGTCGAGGGCGACGTCCTCGACTACGACGACGTGGCGGCGAAGTACGACAAGCTGCTCGACTGGCTGGCCGAGACCTACGTCGACGCGCTGAACTGCGTGCACTACATGCACGACAAGTACGCGTACGAGCGGCTCGAGATGGCGCTGCACGACCGGCAGATCCTCCGGACCATGGCCTGCGGCATCGCCGGCCTGTCGGTCGTCGCGGACTCGCTGTCGGCCATCAAGTACGCGAAGGTCACGCCGGTGCGCGACGAGGACGGCCTGGTCACGGACTACGTGATCGAGGGCGACTTCCCGACGTACGGCAACGACGACGACCGCGCGGACGACATCGCCGTGGGCATCACCAAGGCGTTCATGGAGAAGATCCGGCAGCACAAGACCTACCGGAACTCCCTGCACACGCAGTCGGTGCTGACCATCACCTCGAACGTCGTCTACGGCAAGGCCACGGGCAACACCCCGGACGGACGCCGTGCCGGCGAGCCGTTCGCCCCGGGCGCCAACCCGATGAACGGGCGCGACTCGCACGGCATGCTCGCCTCCGCGATGTCGGTCGCCAAGCTGCCGTACTCCGAGGCGATGGACGGGATCTCGCTCACCTCGACGGTCGTGCCCTCGGGCCTCGGCCGCACCAAGGAGGAGCAGGTGGCGAACCTGGTGGGCCTTATGGACGCGTACAACGTGTCCTCCGGCTACCACCTGAACGTCAACGTGCTGAACCGGGACACCCTCGAGGACGCCATGGAGCACCCCGAGAAGTACCCGCAGCTCACCATCCGGGTGTCGGGCTACGCCGTGAACTTCGTGCGGCTGACCCGCGAGCAGCAGCTCGACGTGCTGTCCCGGACGTTCCACGGCGGCGTCTGACGTCGCACCGGCGGACCACCGCCCGGCCCGGGGGAGCAGCCCCGGGCCGGGCGGCCCCGCCCCGCACGACCCGTACCACCCGCACCACCCAGCAGGACCCCGCGAGGAGGTCGCGACCATGAGCAGCAGCCAGTCCGTCGTCGGCGAGGTCGGCGCCCCGGTCATCGAGCTGGGCCTGCCCGTCACGGGCGGCTCGCACGAGCGGTCGACGGCCGGCACCGCGGGGCTCGCGGTGAGCGACGCGGAGCGCAGCGAGAAGTTCGCGCAGATGCGCGCCGGCGAGCTGGGATCGCTGCACTCCTGGGAGCTCGTCACCGCGGTCGACGGACCCGGCACCCGGCTCACGACCTTCCTGGCCGGCTGCCCGCTGCGCTGCCTGTACTGCCACAACCCCGACACGATGGAGATGCGCCGCGGCGAGCCGGTGCTCGCCGAGGAGCTGCTGCGCCGCATCCAGCGGTACGTGCCGGTGTTCGCCGTGACCGGCGGCGGCCTGACGATCTCCGGCGGCGAGCCGCTCATGCAGCCCGCGTTCGTCGCCCGGCTGCTGCGCGGGGCCAAGGAGCTCGGCGTGCACACCGCGATCGACACCTCCGGCTACCTGGGTGCGCACTGCTCCGACGCGATGCTCGCGGACATCGACCTCGTGCTGCTCGACGTGAAGTCGGGCATCCCCGAGACGTACAAGAGGACCACCGGCCGGGACCTGCAGCCGACGCTCGACTTCGGCCGCCGGGTTGCCGCGAGCGGCACCGAGATCTGGGTCCGGTTCGTGCTGGTGCCCGGACTCACCGACGCGCCGGAGAACGTCGACGCGGTCGCCGACTACGTCGCCTCGCTGTCCACCGTCAGCCGGGTCGAGGTGCTGCCGTTCCACCAGATGGGTCGGGACAAGTGGCAGAGCCTGGGCATGGCGTACGAGCTGGAGGACACCGAGCCGCCGAGCCCCGAGCTGGTGGCGCGGGTGCGGCAGCAGTTCCGGGACCGCGGGCTGACGGTGTTCTGACCGGTCAGGCCGCCGTCGCGCTCGCGTCGGCGACGCCCGGCGGGAGCAGCCGGTGGCCGAGCACCCGCTCGGACCAGCCGGTGCGGTCCAGCCAGGGGCAGATCCCGCCGAGGTGCGCGGGCCAGCCGGCGCCGAGCAGCATCGCGAGGTCGACCTGGTCCGCCGACGGCACGACGCCCTCGTCCAGCAGGGCGCCGATCTCCTCGGCCAGCCCGTGGGCCACACGGTCGAGCACCGCGGCCTCGTGCTCGGCGCGCGTCCCGGCGGCGGTGGGCGCGCCGAACGCGTCCTGGATCGCCGGGTCGACGACGGGGAGCCCCGCAGGGCCGGGCGTGGCGACGGTGCGGCCCTGCTCGACCAGCGCGTCCAGGCCGGGCGACCGGGGGTAGCGGTCGCCGAGCTCGTCGTGCAGGGTCACGAGCACGTGCCGGGCCACCGGCAGGCCGACGAGCTGCAGCAGCGCGAACGGGCTCATCGGCAGGCCGAGGGGGCGCAGCGCGGCGTCCGCGGCCTCGACCGGGGTGCCGTCCTCGACCGCGCCGAGCACGTCGGCGAGCATCCGCAGCAGCACCCGGTTGACGACGAAGCCCGGCCGGTCGGTGGTGCGCACGACGGTCTTGCCCGCGCGGCGCGCGACGTCGACCGCGGTGGCGAGCGACGTGGCGTCCGACGACGGCGCCGCGACCACCTCCACCAGCGGCATCTGGGCGACCGGGTTGAAGAAGTGCAGCCCGACGACCCGCTCCGGGTGCGCGAGGCCGTCGGCCATCGCGGTGACCGACAGTGCGGACGTGTTGGTGGCGAGCACGCAGTCGGGGCGGACGAGCGCCTCGACCTCGGCGAACACGGCCCGCTTGACGTCCAGCACCTCGGTGACGGCCTCGATCACGAGGTCCGCGTCGGCGAGGTCGGCCAGGTCGGTGCCGACCCGGACGCCGTCGAGCAGCGCGCGGCCCGTGTCTTGGGCCAACCGGCCGCGGGACACCGCGGACTCGACCAGGTCGCGCACGCGCTCGCGCCCGGCGGCGGCGCGCTCCTCGTCGACCTCCCGCATCGTGACCGCCACGCCGAGGCGCGAGCCGAGCAGGACGGCGAGCTGGGCGGCCATCAGGCCGGCGCCGACGATGCCGACGCTCCGGACCTCGCGGGGCGCGGCGTCGTCCGCCTCCGCACGGGCGGCCCGGCGGGCGCCGCGGCCGGTGAGCTCCGCGGCGTACAGAGCGGCGCGGGCCTCGTCGGACGCCAGCAGCCGGGAGAGGGCGTCGTCCTCCGCTCGGAAGCCGGCCTCCCGGTCGCGGGAGCCCGCGCGGGCCAGCAGGTCGAGCACGTGGGCGTAGGCCGGGGCGGCGCCGTGCAGCCGGGCGTCCAGGGTGGTGGCGGCGCGGGCGAGCGGGTCGGGGTCGCCCTGCGGCACCGGCGGCGCCGTCGCGGCGCGGCGGTCGGGGGAGCCGGCGCGCAGCACGCCCGCGGTCCAGGCGAGCGCGGACTGCTCGAAGCCCTCGACAGGCAGCACCGTGTCGACGAGGCCGAGCTCCAGCGCCTGCTCCGCGGTGGTGAGCCGGTTGTTCGCGAGCGGGCGGAGCACGGCGAGGTCGACGGCGGCGGGCAGGCCGACCAGGCGGGGGAGCAGCCACGACCCGCCCCAGCCCGGCACGATCCCGAGCGACGCCTCGGGGAGCCCGATCGACCGGATCCCCGCGGCCGCGACCCGGTGGTCGCAGTGCAGGGCCAGCTCCAGGCCGCCGCCGAGCGCGTGCCCGGTCAGCCAGGCGAACGTCGGCACGGGCAGCTCGCCCAGCGGCCGGAGCGCGGCGTGACCGGCCTCGGCGAGGGCACGGGTCTGGTCCAGGCCGTCGAGGCGCCGGGCGACGGAGAGGTCGGCGCCGGCGACGAAGCAGCCCGGACGCCCCGTGACCGCGACAGCGGCGATCTCGCCGGCCTCGGCGCGGGCGCGCACGGCGTCCAGGGCCTCGCGGAGGACGGTGAGGCCGCGCGGGCCGAGGGTCGTAGGGCGCCGCTCGTCGGTCGCCGTGAGCGTGAGCAGGGCGAGCACGCCGGCGCCGTCCGGCAGGTCGACGTCCCGGGCGGTGACGCGCAGGACGTGGTCGTCGGCCTCGGCGGGCAGCGCGCCCGGCGCGGGCGTGCCGGGCGCGGCGGGGTCGCGCGGGGCGGACGACGGGGACGGCTCGGTGGCGGCGTGGCGCATGCGGCACTCCCTGGGGACGACGGTGTCCGGTCGGAACACCGTGACCCTAGCCGCGCCGGTGCCCGCTGTCGCGGCGCGGGGGCGACGGCGCGCCGCGGGCCCGCAGGTCAGCCCGCCGACCGGCCGCGCCGCCGCCCACCGCGCCGACCTGATCGCCGAGCGAGTACGCGACACGTCGAGCGAGTAGTCGGCGGATACTCGCTCGACGTGTCGGTTGCCCGCTCGGCGCGGCACGCGGGCGTACGCGTGCCGCGGAGCCGGTCGGCGCGCGCGGCGGGGCGGCCGGCGGTGCCCCGACGCCGCGGGCGCCGTCAGGCCGGGGTCGCCACCGCGGCGAACGCCTCCGCCAGGCGCGGGGCCAGCAGGCCGATCTGCCACGGGCGCGCGCCGCCGGCGGCCAGGCGCTCGGCGAGGTGCTGCTCGTCGGCCGGGGTCGGCGGGGTCCAGCACACGCGGCGCAGCAGGTCCGGCTGCAGCAGGTTCTCGGCCGGCACGGTGTGCGTCTCGGACAGCTCGGCGACGACGGCGCGCGCCGCGGTCAGCCGGGCGGCCGCCGCCGGGTCGCGGTCGGCCCAGGCGCGCGGCGGCGGCGGGGCGTCGGTGCGCGGTCCGCGGCTGCTGGGCAGCTGGTCGTCCGGGAGCTGGAGGCCGGTGTCGATCGCCCGCTGCCAGAGCGCGGCACGGCGCCGGGTGCCCTTGCCGGAGAACTGCGGCAGCGCCACGAGCTGCGGCACGGACCGGGGGAGCGCCTGCGCGGCGGCGACGATCGCGGCGTCGGGCAGGACGCGGCCGGGGGAGATGTCCCGCTGCCGGGCGTTCTCGTCGCGCGTCTCCCACAGCGACCGGACGACGGCGAGCCGGCGGGGGTCGCGGATGGCGTGCACGCCGGACACCCGGCGCCACGGCTCGACGCGCGGCGCGGGCGGCGGGGCGAGGCGCACGGCCTCGAACTCCTCGGCGGCCCACTGCGCCTTGCCGGCGACGGCCAGCCGCTCGGCGAGCACCTCGCGCAGCTCGACCAGGACCTCGACGTCGAGCGCGGCGTACCGGAGCCACTGCTCGGGCAGCGGCCGGGTGGACCAGTCGACGGCGGAGTGCTCCTTGGCGAGCCCGAGGCCGAGGAGCTCGGCGACGACGGCGGCGAGGCCGACCCGCTCGAGCCCGAGCAGCCGGGCGCCGAGCTCGGTGTCGAAGACCCGCGACGGCCGCATGCCCTGCTCGGCGAGCGCGCCGAGGTCCTGGGACGCGGCGTGCAGCACCCACTCGACGCCCACCAGCGCGTCGGAGAGCGGGGACAGGTCGGGCAGGGCGACCGGGTCGATGAGGGCGGTGCCGGCGCCCTCGCGGCGGACCTGCACCAGGTAGTTGTGCTGGCCGTACCGGTAGCCGGAGGCGCGCTCGGCGTCGACGGCGACGGGGCCGGTGCCCGCGCCGAACGTCTCGACCACGCGGGCGAAGGCCTCGGGGGTGTCGACGACGGCGGGCACGCCCTCGGCGGGCTCGGTGAGGGGGACGACGGCGGCGGGCTCGTCGAGCCCAGCGGGCCCGGTGGCGTCCGCGGGGACGTCGTGGTCGGCGCCGGCCGGGGCGCTGGTCTCCTCGGCCGGGGTACCGGCCGGGTGCGGGACTGACTGCATGGGACAACCGTAGGCCGTCGGGGCGCCGCTCCCGGTCCGGCGCGCAGGGGCGGGGCCCCGCTCACCGTCCGGCACGGCCGCGGCCCTCAGGCGAGCAGGCCGGTGCGGATGGAGATGGCGACCAGCGCGGCGCGGTCGCCGGTGCCGAGCTTGCGCGAGATGCGCGCGAGGTGGCTCTTCACGGTGAGCGCGGACAGGCCGAGCTCGTCGCCGATGGCCCGGTTGCTGAACCCGTCGGCGACGAGGCGCAGCACGCTGAGCTCGCGCGAGGTGAGGTCGGGGCGGGTCCGCGCGAACGGCGACGGCACCGCGCCGGGGGCGGCACCGGGCTGGCCGACGGTCGCGTTCGGCTCGGTGGCGACCGCGCCCCGCAGGCCGCCGGTCAGCAGGCCGACGAGGTCGCGGCGTCCGGCGCGGCGGGCGAGCAGGATCACGCGGCCGGAGCCGCGGCGGCGCAGGTTGCGCACCAGGGTCTGGCCGTCGCCCTCGGCGAGCTCGGTGACCACGACGCACATCTGGCCGAGCGGCCGCCGGCGGGGGTCGGTGCCGGTGCCGGCGCCCTGCGAGCCGGGGCGGCGCGCCTGCGTGGCGACCGCGCCCGCGCGGGCACCCGGGACGCCCGGCGCCAGGCCGGTGCCTCGTCGAATCGGCTCGATGCTCACTGCTGTGCCCCCTTGACGGTCCACCACTTGCCCCTTCTATCGGTGCGCCGCCCGGGTGTCTTGAGCAGATCGGGTGACATCGTGACCCGCCCGTGACCCGGTTGTCACGGGTGGTCTCAGTGCCGGGGCCCCAGCGCGACGACGCCCTCGGGCAGCGGCGGCAGGCCCGCGACCGTGCACAGCAGCGTGCCCCAGGCGCGCAGGTGCGGGGCCAGGTCCTCGTCACGGGCCGTCCAGGAGGCGCGCAGCTCGAGCTCGCAGAGCTCCGGGCGCTCGTCCAGCGCGCCGAACGACTGGGAGAGCACGCGGGTCACCGTGCCGCCGGCCGCGCGGGCGTCGACACCCGCGGACGCGAGGGCGTCGGAGAACCAGCTCCACGCGACCTCGGCCAGCAGCGGGTCCTGGCCGACCTCCGGCTCGAGCGTGGCGCGCACCAGGGTCACGAGCCGGAACGCGCCGTCCCAGGCCTCCTGGCCCGCGGGGTCGTGCAGGACGACGAACCGGCCGGACGCCAGCTCCTCGGCGTCGGGGTCCCGGCGGCCGCTGCGGACGTCGGCGACGAGGGCCGCGGTGTACGGGGCGATGCGCGCGGGCCCGGGCGCCTCCTCGAGGGAGACCTCGGGCCGCAGGGTGACGCCCCGCAGCGACCGCAGGGCGCGCAGGAACTCCGGTGGCGCGTCGCGGGGGCCGGTGCTCACAGCGCCGAGCGTAGGGGCGTCGCTCTCGACCTGCGGTCGCGGCACGCCGGGCGGCGACGCCCCGGACTAGGGTGAACCTGCCCTGGCACCCCCTCGAAGGAGCACCCGCGCATGTCTGCACCCGCCGCACAGATCGGCGTCACCGGCCTCGCCGTCATGGGCCGGAACCTCGCCCGCAACCTGGCCCGGCACGGCTACACGGTCGCGGTGCACAACCGCTCGCAGGCGAAGACCGACTCGCTGATCGCCGACCACGGCGACGAGGGCACCTTCGTGCCGTCGGTGACCACCGAGCAGTTCGTGGCGTCGCTGGAGCGGCCGCGCAAGGTCATCATCATGGTCAAGGCCGGCGGCCCGACCGACGCGGTCATCGACGAGCTGGTGCCGCTGCTCGACGAGGGCGACATCGTCATCGACGCGGGCAACGCGCACTTCCCGGACACCCGCCGCCGCGAGGCCGCGCTGCGGGAGAAGGGGCTGCACTTCGTCGGCACCGGCGTCTCGGGCGGCGAGGAGGGCGCGCTCAACGGCCCGTCGATCATGCCGGGCGGCTCGCGCGAGTCGTACGCGGTGCTGGGCCCGATCCTCGAGGACATCTCCGCCAAGGTCGACGGCACCCCGTGCTGCACCTACGTCGGCCCCGACGGCGCCGGCCACTTCGTCAAGATGGTGCACAACGGCATCGAGTACGCCGACATGCAGCTGATCGCCGAGGCCTACGACCTGCTCAAGCAGGGCCTGGGCGCGTCGGCGGCCGAGATCGCCGACATCTTCCGCACCTGGAACGAGGGCGACCTCGAGTCCTTCCTCATCGAGATCACCGCCGAGGTGCTCTCGCAGGTCGACGCCGAGACCGGGTCCGCGTTCGTCGACGTCGTGCTCGACCAGGCGGAGCAGAAGGGCACCGGCCGCTGGACGGTGCAGAACGGCCTGGACCTGGGCGTGCCGATCACCGGCATCGCGGAGGCCACGTTCGCCCGCGCGCTGTCCGGCTCGGTCCCGCAGCGCACCGCCGCCCGCGGCACGCTCCCCGCGCACGCCGGCGCGTTCGAGGTCGCGGACCGCGACGCGTTCATCGAGGACGTCCGCCTGGCGCTGTACGCGTCCAAGGTCGTCGCGTACTCGCAGGGCTTCGACCAGATCGCGGCCGCCTCCGCCGAGAACGGCTGGGACATCGACCGCGGCGCCATGGCCCGCATCTGGCGCGGCGGCTGCATCATCCGCGCCCGGTTCCTCAACCGGATCACCGAGGCGTACGAGCGCGACGCGGACCTCCCGCTGCTGCTCGCCGACGAGTACTTCACCGGCGCGGTCGGCAACGGCGTCCCCGCGTGGCGCCGGGTCGTGGCCCAGGCCGCGCTGGCCGGCGTGCCGACCCCGGCGTTCTCCTCCTCGCTGTCGTACTACGACGGCGTGCGGGCGGAGCGGCTGCCGGCGGCGCTGATCCAGGCGCAGCGCGACTTCTTCGGCGCGCACACCTACAAGCGCGTCGACAAGGACGGCACGTTCCACACCGAGTGGTCCGGCGACCGCGCCGAGCACGAGGCGTGAGCGCGGCGACGCCGGCGCCGGGCACCCAGGGGCTGCGCGACCTGCAGCCCGTCATGCTCGGCGCCGACATCGGCGTGTACGCGCTCGCGCGGGCGTTCCACGAGGCGTACGGCGTCCGGTCGATCGTGGTCAGCGGGGCGGCCCTCGGGCCGGTCGCCGACTCGCGGATCGTCGACAACCGGCTCGTCGCGGACGGGCACGACCCGCGCCAGCTGGTCGACGCCGTGCTGGAGGTGGCCCGGGAGAACGGCGGCAAGCGGCTGGTGCTGCTCGCCAACTCGGACTGGCTGGTCCGCGTGGTCGTGCAGCACCGCGCCGAGCTCGAGCCGTACTACGTCGTGCCGTTCCTCGACGAGGACCTGATGGACCGGCTGTCGGACAAGGCGACGTTCGCCGAGATCGCGACGGACCTCGGCCTCGCCGTCCCACGGACGATCGTGCAGGACTTCGCCCTCGCGGACGACCCGGCCTGGGCGCCGGTCCCCGTGGACGTCGGCTACCCGCTGATCGCCAAGGCGGCCAGCAGCGCCGACTACCAGGAGGTCGAGTTCCCGGGGAAGAAGAAGGTCTTCGAGATCGCCTCGGCCGACGAGCTCGACGCGCTGTGGGCGTCGCTGAAGGGCGCCGGGTTCCGCGGGCGGTTCGTCGTCCAGGAGCTCGTGCCGGGCGACGACACCCAGATGCGGTCGATCACCGCGTACGTCGACTCGCGCGGTTCGATCACGCTGCTGGCGTCCGCGCACGTGCTGCTCGAGGAGCACACCCCGTCCGGCCTGGGGAACCCGGCCGCGATGGTCGTGACCCGGGAGCAGGGCATGCTCGACCAGGCGGCCGCGTTCCTGCGCGGCGTCGGCTACGTCGGGTTCGCGAACTTCGACGTGAAGGTCGACCCGCGCGACGGGTCGTTCCGGTTCTTCGAGGTCAACCCGCGCATCGGCCGGAACAACTACTACGTGACGGCCGCCGGGGCGAACGTCGCGCGGTTCCTGGTCGAGGACCGGGTGCTGGACCGAGCGGTCGAGCCGGTCGTGGTGGACACCGAGGTGCTGTACTCGATCCTGCCGCACCGCCTGCTGCTGAAGTACGTGCTGGACCCCGCCCTGGCCGGGAAGGTCCGCGGGCTGATCAGGGCCGGGCGGGTGGCGCACCCGCTGCGGTACCGGCGCGACGCCGGGCTGAAGCGGCGGTGGTACGTGCTCGCCGCCGGGCTGAACCAGGTGCGCAAGTTCCGGCGGTACTACCCGGAGCCGACGAGCACGGGGTTCTGACCCCGGCGCCCCCGCGCCACGACGCACGACGGCCGGCACCCCCGAGGGGGCGCCGGCCGTCGTGCGTGCGGCGTCGCGGTCCCGGGCTCAGCCCAGCTCGGACGTCCCCGAGTACAGGTGCAGCACCGGCACGTGCAGCTCCTCGCGGGCGCGGGACGCCCAGTCGCGGTGGAACGTGTCCTCCAGCGCGTGCGGGTAGGTCACGACGACCACCTCGCGGGCGCCCTCGGACGCGACGGCGGCGCGCAGCGCGGGCAGCGGGTCGTCGTCGACGACCGTCCCGGACGCGCTCACGCCGGCATCGGCGAACGCGGCCAGGCTGTCGGCGAGCTGCTCGGCCGCGTCGGCGGTCGCCTCGGTCGGCTCCGGCTCCCGGCCCAGGACGGTGTCGAGCGCCTCGCGGAGCTCGCCCATGCTCAGCTGGTCGACGAGCGACACGAGCACGTTGCGCTCGGTGTCGGCGGGGACGAGCACGCGGTACTGCAGCTGCTCGCCGTCGTGCAGCGAGACGATGTGCGCGACGTCGGCGGCGGCGAGGGTGTCCTCCGTGAGGACCAGGATCGTGTCGGTCACGGATCGACCCTAGCGGGCGTCGGCGCTGCTCACCCGGTCACGCGACCGCGCGCCGCGGGGTCAGCCGGCCGCGCCGAGCACCCAGCGCCCGAGCAGCATCCCGTCGCTGTGCAGCAGGTGGGCCGGGCGGGCGGGCAGCGGGTCGAGCCACTCGGGCGCCTGCACCGCGCGCAGGCCCGGCCCGCCGACGAGCAGCGGGCTGGTTGTGAGGCAGAGCTCGTCCACCAGCCCGGCGCGCACCAGGTCCGTGAGCAGCCGCGGGCCGCCCTCGGCGAGCACCCGGGTCAGGCCGCGGTCGGCGAGCGCGGCGAGCGCCGCGGCGAGGTCGACGTCGTGGTCGCCGGCCACCAGGACCCGGTCGTCGCCCAGCTCGGCGCGCAGGTCGGCGAGCCGCGGGTTCGCGGCGACCGTCACGACGTACGGCGGCCGGTCGGTGCCCCGCAGGCCCTCGGGCAGCTCGCCGGACGCCGTGACCAGGGCGAGCTCCAGGTCGGGCGCCTGACCGCGGGCGGCGCGGGCGGCCCGCAGGTCGGCCGGCACCCCGAGCGGCGTGTAGTGCTCGGCCCGGGCGGTCCCCGCGCCGACCAGCACGACGTCGGCCGCCGCGCGCATGACCCGGAACACCCGCCAGTCCGCCGGGCCGTTGATGCTGCGGGACCGGCCGTCGGGGCCCTGGGCCGAGCCGTCGACGGTGGCGATCATGTTCGCCCGCACGGCCGCGGGGCGGCCGGGCGCGGGTGCCGGGTGCGCGTACAGGTCGTGCAGCGCGGGCTCGCCGGCCTCGGGCGCCAGGGTCGCGCCGGCGCGGTCGAGGGGCAGCAGCACGTCCAGGGGCGGGAGCTCGCGGGGCATGGCGGTCAGGCTAGTCGTAGGCTGTGCGGCCGTGAGCCCCAGCCCCGCCACGCCGACGACGGCCAGCCTGACCTCCCGGCGGCCCGACGTCGGCCGCGACCGCCTGCTGGCGGAGCGCGTCCCGCCGCCGCACTTCGCCGGCGAGTCCTTCGACACCTACCGGCCCGACCCGGAGTACCCGAGCCAGGGCGCCGCGGTGGCCCGGCTGCGCGACGTCGCGGCGACGTTGACGGGCGCGGGCGGCTCCGGCGGCCTGCTGAGCCGGCTGCGGCGCAAGCCCGCCGCGGTGCCCGCGGTGTACCTCGACGGCGGGTTCGGCGTCGGCAAGACCCACCTGCTGGCGTCGCTCGCCGCGGCCGTGGGCCCGGAGGCCGCCGCGTACGGCACGTTCGTCGAGTGGACCAACCTGGTCGGCGCCCTCGGGTTCCGGCCGACCGTCGACGCGCTGGCCACCCGGAAGCTGGTCTGCATCGACGAGTTCGAGCTCGACGACCCCGGGGACACCGTGCTGATGTCCCGGCTGCTGCGCGAGCTCACCGACCGGGGCGTCGCGCTCGCCGCGACGTCGAACACCCTGCCGGAGTCGCTCGGCGAGGGCCGGTTCGCGGCCGACGACTTCCTCCGGGAGATCCAGGACCTGTCCGACCGGTTCGAGGTGCTGCGGATCGACGGGCAGGACTACCGGCGGCGCGAGGCGGTCACCGACGCGCCCGGCCTGGACGACGACGCCGTGCGGGCCGCGGTCGCCGGGGTGCCGGGCGCGACGCTGGACGACTTCGGCGACCTGCTCGGGCACCTGTCGACGGTGCACGCCTCGCGGTACGGGGCGCTGCTGGACGGGGTCGAGCTCGTCGGGCTGACCGGGGTCGGGCCGGTGCCGGACCAGGACGTCGCGCTGCGGCTGGTGTCCCTGGTGGACCGGCTGTACGACCGGGACGTGCCGGTGCTGCTCGGCGGCGCGGGGGAGTCCGCGCTGTTCACCGAGCAGATGCTGGCGGGCGGGTACCGGAAGAAGTACTACCGCGCGCTGTCCCGCCTGGGCGCGCTGGCGGAGCGGGGACGCCAGGAGGCAGCGGTCCGCGGCTGACCGCCCAGGGTCATGGGCTGGAAACGGGTGGAGTGTTCTGCCCGACACGCACCGGCGTGTCGGGCAGAACGCTCCACCCGAGGGAGGGGCTGAGGGGTCAGGGGGCCAGGACGGCCACCGAGCGGGGGCCGAGGATCAGGTGGGCGCCCTCGCCGTCACCCGCCGGGACGATCCGGGCCGTGGCCCAGGACGCCAGCACCCGCAGGTCCCCCTCCGACGCCAGCGGCACCGTGCGCTCCACGTCGGCCAGGTTCACCACCACGCGGGCCTCGCCGCGGTGCAGCACGAGCCAGTCGGCCCACGCGCCGTCGACCGGCTCGGCGCCCTCGGCCCAGGTCAGGTCCGTGCGCGTGCGGTCGCCCGAGCCCAGGTCCGGGACCTCGTGGCGCAGGCGCGCGAGCGTCCGGTACCAGTCGAGCATCCGCTCGCCGCCGGGCAGCGTCGGCTCGTCCCAGTCGAGCCGGCCCGCCTCGAACGTCGCCGGCGCCTGCGGGTCCGGCACCTCGAAGGTGTCCTCGTCCGCCCCGTACATCTCCGCCCAGCCGTGGCCGCCGAACTCCCGCGACCGGCCCTCGCGGACCGCCTGGGCGAGCTCGGGTTCCGGGTGGTCGGTGACGTACATCCACGGCGTGCGGGCACCCCACTCCTCGCCCATGAACAGCATCGGCGTGAACGGCGAGAGCAGCACCAACGCGGCCGACGCGGCCAGCGCCCCGTCGTCCAGCGCGTCCGACGGGCGGTCGCCCAGCGCGCGGTTGCCGACCTGGTCGTGGTCGGAGCCGAACACGACGAACCGGTGGCCGTCGACGTCCGGCGGCACCGGCGCACCCCAGTCCTCGCCCCGGAACGTCGAGTACCCGCCGTCGTGCACGAACACGTCGCGGTACGCCTTCCGCAGCGTCTCCGGCGCGCCGAAGTCGACGTAGTACCCGTGCCGCTCGCCGGTCAGCAGGGCGTGCAGCGCGTGGTGCACGTCGTCCGCCCACTGGGCCGTCATGCCCCAGCCGCCCGCGGCGGTCGGCGTCACGGACACGGGGTCGTTGAGGTCGACCTCGGCGATCAGCGACAGCGGGCGGCCGACCTCGGCCGCCAGGGCCGCCACCTCGTCGGACAGCTGCGCGAGGACGTGCCGAGGGGAGTCGTCGACCAGCGCGTGCACGGCGTCCAGCCGCAGCGCGTCCACGTGGAAGTCCCGGAGCCAGCGCAGCGCGCTGTCCACGATCCACCGGCGCACCTCGCCCGCGCCGTCGCCGTCGAGGTTGATCGCCGCGCCCCACGGTGTGTGGTGCGCGTCGGTGAAGTACGGCCCGAACTCGCCCAGGTAGTTGCCGGACGGGCCCAGGTGGTTGTGGACGACGTCCAGGCAGACGGCCAGGCCGGCGGCGTGCGCGGCGTCCACGAACCGCTGCAGGGCGGCCGGGCCGCCGTACGGCTCGTGCACGCCGTAGAGGCTGACGCCGTCGTAGCCCCAGCCGCGCTCGCCGTTGAACGGCGCGATCGGCAGCAGCTCGACGACCTCGACCCCGGTGCCGACGAGGTGGTCGAGGCGCGCCGCGGCGGCGTCCAGCGTCCCCTCGGGCGTGAAGGTGCCGACGTGCAGCTCGTAGACGACCGCGCCGCGCACGTCGCGCCCGGCCCAGCCGTCGTCCGACCACGCGTGCCGGGACGCGTCGAACACCCGGCTCGGCCCGTGCACGCCCGCGGGCGCCCAGGGGCCGCGCGGGTCGGGCCGCGGGTCGCCGCCGTCGAGCACGAACGCGTAGTCGGTGCCGTGCGGCAGGTCGCGGTCGGTCGTCCACCAGCCGTCGCCGGCGGGGGTGAGCGGCACGGTCTCCGCCCCGGCGTCGTCCGCCGCGGGCAGGTGCAGGGCGACGGTGGTGGCGTCGGGCGCCCACACCTCGCCCGGGCGCACGGTGCGGACGGGGGTCTCGGTCACGCGTCGGTCCTCCTCACGAGCAGGGCGACCGGCAGCCGGTCGAGCAGGTCGGCCAGCGGCTGCACGCCGCCGTCGACGGGGCGGTCGGCCAGGACGTCGTGCCAGTCGCCCTCGGGCAGGGCGACGGTGTGCTCGCCCCAGCCGCCGAGCCGGTCGACCATCGCGGCGAGCCGGGTGGCGACCACGGCCACCCGCGGCTCGCCGTCGGCGGTGCGCGCGTAGGTGAGCACGTGCCCGGACGAGTGCGGCAGCGGCGTGATGCCGGCGCCGGGGCCGACGAACGCCTCGGGCACGTCGCGGCGGAGCCGCAGGGCGCGCGAGGTGACGAGCAGCTTCTCGTCCGCCAGGTCGCGCGGACCCGCGCCCTCGTCCAGCCGGGCCAGCCGGGCGGCGATCGCGTCGTGGTCGACGGGCCGGCGGTTGTCCGGGTCGACCAGCGCGACCGCGGGCACCTCGGTGCCCTGGTAGACGTCGGCCACGCCCGGCAGCGTGAGCTGGACGAGCTTCTGACCCAGGGTGGCCGCGCGCACGGCGTCCCGGGTGCGGTGCTCCCAGTCGGCGAGCAGCGCGCCCACCCGCTCGTCCGCCAGCGCCTGGGTGGCGACGTCGAGCACCGCGCGCTCGTACGCCTCGTCCGGGCTGGTCCACGACGTGCGGTCCTTGGCCTCGCGGACGGCCTTGGTCAGGTACTCGGTCAGCCGCTCGGCCGCGATCGGGCCGTCGGCGGTCCAGGTGCCCGCGAGGGTCTGCCAGAGCAGGTTCTCGGCGCGGCCGTCGAGCAGCGTGCTCCGGTAGGACGCCGTGGCCTCCCGCAGCCGCCCGACCAGCTCGGCCCACTCCACCGGCAGCTCGGACAGCACGCCCAGCCGGGCCCGGACGTCCTCGCTGCGCTTGGTGTCGTGCGTCGACAGCGTGGTCATGCCGAGCGGGGTCTGCTGCTGGGCGCGGACCGCCCAGGCGAGCAGCTCGGTGGGCGACAGCGCGAACCGCTCGGGCTCGCCGCCGACCTCGGTGAGCGACACCAGGTGCGTCCACCGGTAGAACGCGGTGTCCTCGACGCCCTTGGCCATCACGGCGCCGCAGGTCTGCTGGAACCGGACGACGAGCTCGTCGCGCTGCGGCTCCCGGGTGCGGCCGGCGCTGCCGACCTCGCGGCCGAGCAGCAGGTCGACCAGCACGTCCATGGTGGCGGCGCGCTCGGGGGACAGCCGGGCGCGGGCGGCGCGGGCCGCGTGCTCCAGCACCTCGACGTCGGCGGGGTGCGGGGTGCGGCCCGGCACGACGTACGCGCGGTACCGGTCCATGGCCACCAGCAGCTCGACCAGGCAGTCGTGCAGCGACCGCCAGGTGTGGTCCCGGAGCCGCAGGTCGCCGCGGCACACCTCGGCGGCGAGCTCGGTCAGCCGGTACACCTCGGCGTACAGCGCGCGGTCCACGATCTGCCGCTTGGCGGTGTCGACCACCTCGGGCAGCGCGTCGGACGACTCGCCGGTCAGCCGGTGCATGAGCGCGCCCAGCCGGGCGCCGCCGCCGGGGTCGACGAAGGCCTGCTGGATCCGCCACAGCGCCTCGTAGCCCGTGGTGCCGGCGGTGTCCCAGTCGGCCGGGAGCTCCTCGTCGCCCTGCAGGATCTTCTCGACGACGACCCACGCGCCGCCCGACCGCTCGCGCAGCCGCTCCAGGTAGCCGCCCGGGTCCGCGAGCCCGTCGGGGTGGTCGATGCGCAGGCCGTCGAGCACGCCCTCGTCGAGCAGGCGCAGCACCAGGGCGTGCGTGGCGTCGAACACGGCGGGGTCCTCGACGCGGATCGCGGCGAGGGTGCCGACGTCGAAGAACCGCCGGTAGTTGAGCTCCTCGTCGGCGACCCGCCAGTACGCCAGCCGGTAGTGCTGCCGCTCCAGCAGCTCGGCCAGCGGCAGCGCCTCGGTGCCGGGGCGCACGGGGAACGTGTGGTCGTAGTACCGGAGCACGGGCTGCGGCTCGTCGCCCTGGCCGGGGACGACCTCGTGCTCCAGCCGGATCTCGCCGGACGCGAGCACGGCGCCGATCCGGTCGCCCAGCACCGGCATGAGCACGTCGCCCTCGCCGGCGGACCAGTCGACGTCGAACCAGGACGCGTACGGCGACTCCGGGCCCTCGGCGAGCACGGACCACAGGGCGCGGTTGTGCCAGGCCGGCGTGGGCACGGCCATGTGGTTCGGCACGATGTCGAGCACCAGGCCGAGGCCGGCCGCGTGCGCCCGGTCGGCGAGCCGGCGCAGGGCCGGCTCGCCGCCGAGGACGGGGGAGACCTCGTCGTGGTCGACGACGTCGTAGCCGTGCGTCGAGCCGGGCGCTGCGGTGAGGATCGGCGACAGGTACACGTGCGTGGCCCCGAGGTCGGCCAGGTACGGCACCAGGTCGGCGGCGTCGTCGAGCGTCAGGTCGGCCCCGAGCTGGAGCCGGTAGGTGGACGTGGGCACCGGGCGACCCGGCGCCGGGAGGCGCCGGGTCGGGGTGCGGGGCTCGGTCCCGCGGTCGACGGTCACTTGCCCCGCTTCCGGTCGCCGGTGCCGTCGGCGGGCGCCGGGGCGCCGGAGGGCGTGCCCGGGGTGCCGGGCAGGCCGGTCGGGGCGGGCGGCTCGGCACCGGTCGGCAGCGACGTGACCGCCGGGGCCTGCGTGATCGGGTCGACCTGCTGGATCGGCGGCCGGGACAGCACCACCGTGGACCGGTGCGCGATCTCGAGGGTCGTCGAGTGCGCGATCTCGGTGCCCGGCTCCAGCTGGTGGTCGCTGTCGAGGGCGACCGTCCAGGTCTCGCCGTACTCGGCGTCCGGCAGCGTGAACGACGCCGGCTCGGGCTGCGCGTTGAACAGCACCAGGAACGAGTCGTCGACGATCTCCTCGCCGCGCAGGTCCGGCTCGGCGATCGCGTCGCCGTTGAGGAACACCATGACGGCGCGCGCGAACTCCTCCTGCCACTGCGCGTCGGACATGTGGGTGCCCGCGGGGGACAGCCACGCGATGTCGCGCAGGTCGGACTCGCCGCCCCGCTCGGGGGCGCCCGCGAAGAACCGGCGGCGGCGGAACACCGGGTGGTCCTTGCGCAGGTGCACGACCTTGCGGGCGTACTCCAGCAGCTCGGTGTCGTGCTCGTCGAGGTCCCAGTTCTGCCAGGAGAGCTCGTCGTCCTGGCAGTACACGTTGTTGTTGCCCTGCTGGGTGCGGCCCATCTCGTCCCCGTGCAGGATCATCGGCACGCCCTGGGAGAGCAGCAGCGTGGTGAGGAAGTTCCGCCGCTGCCGGCCGCGCAGGTCCAGGACCTCCGGGTCGTCGGTCGGGCCCTCGACGCCGCAGTTCCAGGACCGGTTGTGGCTCTCGCCGTCCCGGTTGCCCTCGCCGTTCGCCTCGTTGTGCTTCTCGTTGTACGACGTCAGGTCGGCGAGCGTGAAGCCGTCGTGCGCGGTGACGAAGTTCACGCTCGCGATCGGGCGGCGGCCGGTGTGCTCGTAGAGGTCCGAGGAGCCGGACAGCCGGCTGGCGAACTCCGCCAGCGTCGACGGCTCGCCGCGCCAGAAGTCCCGAACGGTGTCCCGGTACTGGCCGTTCCACTCCGACCACAGGGGCGGGAACCCGCCGACCTGGTAGCCGCCGTCGCCGAGGTCCCAGGGCTCGGCGATCAGCTTGACCTGGGAGATGATCGGGTCCTGCTGCACGATGTCGAAGAACGCGCTCAGCCGGTCGACCTCGTGGAACTGGCGGGCCAGCGTCGCCGCGAGGTCGAACCGGAACCCGTCGACGTGCATGTCCTGCACCCAGTAGCGCAGCGAGTCCATGATCAGCTGGAGCACGTGCGGGGACCGCATGAGCAGCGAGTTCCCGGTGCCCGTGGTGTCGAAGTAGTGCGCCGGGTCGTCGTCGACGAGCCGGTAGTACGACGCGTTGTCGATGCCGCGGAACGACAGCGTCGGGCCCAGGTGGTTGCCCTCGGCGGTGTGGTTGTAGACGACGTCGAGGATGACCTCGATGTCCGCGGCGTGCAGCGCCTTGACCATCGCCTTGAACTCCTGCACCTGCTGGCCGGTGCTGCCGAAGGCGGCGTAGGCGTTGTGCGGCGCGAAGAAGCCGATCGTGTTGTAGCCCCAGTAGTTCGACAGCCCGCGGTCCTGCAGCGACGGGTCGTTGACGAACTGGTGCACCGGCATGAGCTCGACGGCCGTGATGCCGAGGTTGGTCAGGTGCTCGATGACGGCGGGGTGCGCGAGGGCCGAGTAGGTGCCGCGCATCTCCTCGGGCACCGCCGGGTGCAGCCGGGTGAGGCCCTTGACGTGCGCTTCGTAGATGACCGAGTCGTGGTACTCGTGCTGCGGCGGCCGGTCGTGGCCCCAGTCGAAGTACGGGTTCACGACGACCGACGTCATGGTGTGGCCGGCGGAGTCCTCGGTGTTCCGCTCGTCCTCGGCGCCGAACGTGTACGAGTACAACGAGGGGTCGTTGTCGATCTGCCCGTCGATGGCCTTCGCGTACGGGTCGAGCAGCAGCTTCGACGGGTCGCAGCGATGGCCCTGGGACGGGTCGTACGGGCCGTGCACCCGGTAGCCGTACCGGGTGCCGGGCTGGAGGGCGGGGACGTAGCCGTGCCAGACGAACGCGTCGACCTCGGGCAGGTCCACCCGGGTCTCGTTGCCCGCCTCGTCGAACAGGCAGAGCTCCACCCGCTCCGCGACCCCCGAGAACAGCGCGAAGTTGGTGCCGCTGCCGTCGTAGGTCGCGCCGAGCGGGTAGGGGCGTCCGGGCCAGATCCTCATGCGCGTCAGTCCTCCGGGGGCGGTGGGGGTCGGCGGCTGGTCGCCGCTCCTGGGCACAGCGTGCCAGGGGACCCCCCAGGTGCGCAGGACGAACGCCTCGCGCGCGGTCCGGCGGGCGGTGCCGGGCGGGCCGCGGCGGGGCGGGTGCCGGGGCCGCCGCAGGGGCGGCACTGGGCCGAACGGGCGGCGCGACCCGGCAGTTCACCCGCGGCCGGCCTCCCGTTCACCCCGACGGACTATCGCATATCGGGCAATTCGGACGCATGCTCGGACCCATGGCGGAACAGGACGACGCGCGGGTGGTCATCACCAACGCGGACATCGCGGCGGCGAAGCGCGACTGGCAGCTCGCCCGCAACCGCGGGGACCTCCCGGTCCGCGTCGACGCCGCCTACGACCTGTACCGCCGGCTCGTGTCCGCCCAGGCGCAGCAGATCGCCGACACGTTCCGCGCGACGGGGGCGCTGCGCTCCGACCAGGGCTGACCGCACCGCGGGGAGGGCGGCTGCGAGGGGGCTGCGAGGCGCGTGCGAGGGGCGGGGCGCCTGCTGGTGGGGTCCGCCGGCGACCGGCCGGCGGCCCGACCCGCGAGGGGGACCGCATGTCCACGACCACGCCCGCCACGCGCGCGGCTTCGACCACGCCCGCGACGTCCGCGGCCACGGCGCCACCCGCCGACCCCGCCGACCCCGCCGGGTCCGTCGACCCCGCCGACCCCGCCGACCCCGCCGACCCCGCCGACCCCGCCGGGTCCGCGGACACCGCCGCCACCCGCCCCGGCGACCTGCTCGCGCCCGTCGGGCCCAGCCCCGCCGAGGTGGCGGACCGGGTGTTCGCCGCGAGCCTCGGCGCGCAGGAGCTCGCGGCGGTGCACGCGGGCGACCGGCTCGGCTGGTACCGCGCGCTCGCCCGGTCCGGACCGTGCACCCCGGACGAGCTGGCGGCCCGGACCGCCAGCCACCCCCGCTACGCCCGCGAGTGGCTGGAGCACCAGGCGGCCGCCGGCTTCGTCGTGCCGGCGGCGGGCGGCGCCTACGCGCTGACGCCGGGGGCCGCCGCGGTGCTCGCGGACGCCGACTCGCCGTCCTACCTGGCGCCGCTGGCCCGCATGCACGCCGCGAGCGTCCGGGTCTCGGACGAGCTGCACGCCGCGTACCGCGCGGGCGGGGGCGTCGCCTGGGAGCGGCTGGGCGCCGACGCGCGCGAGGCCCAGGCGGCGCTGAACCGGCCGTTCCTCCTGCACGGCCTCGCGGACGTCGTCGCGGAGCGGCTCCCGGACCTCGACGACCGGCTGCGCGGCGGTGCCCGGGTGGTCGACGTCGGCTGCGGCGAGGGCTGGTCGTCGATCGGCCTCGCGCTGGCCTACGAGGACGTGGAGGTGACGGGCGTCGACCTCGACCCGGCGTCGGTGGCGGCGGCCCGGCGGCACGCGGCCGCGCGCGGCGTCGAGGACCGGGTGCGGTTCGTCGCGGCGGACGCGGCGACGCTGGCGCGGCGCGGGGCCGTCGGCGGGTACGACGTCGGGCTGGCGTTCGAGTGCGTGCACGACCTCGCCGACCCGGTCGCGGTGCTCGCCGCGGTGCGGACGCTGGTCGCCGACGACGGCTGGGTGCTGGTCGCCGACGAGCGGGTGGCGGAGGAGTTCAGGGCGCCGGCCGGGCCGCTCGACCGGTGGTACTACGGGTTCTCGCTCGGGGTCTGCCTCCCGGACGGGCTCTCGCACCCGGGCGGGGTCGGGACCGGGACGGTGATGCGCCCGGCGACGCTCGCCGGGTACGCGCGGGCGGCGGGGTTCGTGGCGACCGAGGTGCTGCCGGTCGAGCACGACCTGTTCCGGTTCTACCGGCTCCGGGGCTGACGCGCGGCGGTGCCGGCGGACGCCGGACGGGCGGGGGCGTCCGGGGCCGCGGCGGTCCGGACCGCGGGGGCCGGGACGGTCCCGTCCCCGCCCGGCGGCGCGGCGTCGGCCCGGCGCGGCCCCGCGGCCAGCCGGTCGACCGCGGCCCCGAGGTCGTCGTCGGCGCCCGCGTCGACCAGCGTCGCGAGCCGTCGGGTGCCCAGGGCGGCCGCGAGCCCGGCCCGCGCGCCCGCGAGCGCGTCCGCCTCCACGCCGTAGGTCACCGGCAGGTCGGGGGCGGTCACGGCGCCGAGCAGCAGGGCGGCGTCCTCGGGCCGGTCGAGGCGCAGGAGCAGGGGCACCGCGTTCCGCAGCGCCGTGAGCAGGTGCGTGCGGTCGCCCGCCGGGGCCCAGTCGCGCGCGAGCGCGAGCAGCTCCTCGAGCGCCCCCGCCGGGTCGGGGCGGCGCGCGACCGCGGCGACGGTGGCCGCGCGCGCGACGCCGCACAGGTACCGGTCGCCGACCGCCTCGGCGAGCTCCCGGGCGTCCGCGAGCGCCGCGACGGCGGCGGCGGGGTCGGTGCGCGCCAGCACCTCGCCGGTGGTGAAGGCGAGCCACGCGCGGTCGGACGGGGCGGCGGCCACGGGGTGCACGGCGCGGTGCAGCACCGCGAGCGCCGCGTCGGCCGCGAGCGGGCGGTCCCGGTACGCGGCCACCAGTGCCGGGTAGGTGAGACCGATGACGCGGTAGTGCGGGTCGGCCGCGTGCTGCGCCTCGGCGGTGATCCGGCCCCCGAGGGCGACCGCGTCGTCGGTGCGACCCTCGACGAGCGCCAGGTCGGCGAGCACCTCGAGCGCGTGCAGCCGGTCGGCCACGTCCGTGGCCCCGGCCAGCGCGTGCTGCGCCCGGCGCCCCGCCCCGCCCCGGTGCCCCTGGACCAGGGCGCGGGCCGCGAGCGCCGCGAGGACGGCCGGGGCGTCTTCGCGCCCCGGGACGGGCCAGGCCAGCACGTCGGTGCGCAGGGTGTCGACCGCGTGCCGGTGCAGGGCGCGGGTCAGCCGCACCGCGAGGTCCGGGTCGTGCGTCGCGGCCCAGGCGTGGGCGACGCGGAGGTCGGGCAGCAGCGCCGTGAGCCGCGCCCGCGCCTCCGGCTCGCCGGGCCCGCGCAGGGCGCGGTCCGCGTCGCGGGCGACGTCGAGCAGCACGGCCGCGTGCCGGGCGCGCACCGCCTCCGGGGGCGGTCCGACGACCGCGCGCACCGTCTGGAGCATCCGGTACCGCGTCCGGCCGCGGGCGTCGTCCCGGACCAGCAGCGACGCCGCCGCCAGCTGCTCGGCCGTCCGCGCCGGGACGTCCAGCACCCGCGCGGCGAGGTCGGGCGGGCACGCGGTGGCGAACACCGGCCAGCCGTCCAGCGCCGTGCGCGCGTCCCGGGCGAGCAGCTCCCGCGACCAGCCCACCAGCGCCGCGAGCGACCGGTGCCGCGCCGGGGCGTCGCGGCGCGGCTGCACGAGGGAGTCCAGCCGGGCGTCGAGGAGGTCGGCGAGGTCGGCGACGCTCAGCGTCGCGGTGCGGGCGGCGGCCATCTCGACGGCGAGCGGCAGCCCGTCGAGGCGGGCGACGACCCGGGCCACCGGGTCGGGCGCGCCGCGGGGGAGGTCGGTCGCGCCGGGCTGCGGTCCGGTCGCGCGCCCGGACGCGGCCCGGGCGCGGTCCCGGAACAGCCGCGCGGCCGGGGAGGCGGGTCCGTCCGCGCCCAGCGGCTCGACCAGCAGCACGTGCTCGCCCGCGACCCCCAGCGGCGTGCGGCTCGTGGCGAGCACCCGCAGCGGGCCGGGCTCGGACAGCAGCAGGTCCACGCACTCGGCGACCGCCCCGGCGACGTGCTCGCAGTTGTCGAGCACCAGGACCGTCGCGCGGGTCCCCGCGGCGGCGAGCACCTGGGCCGGCGGGACGGCGGGGTCGGCGTCCAGGCCCTGCGCGATCGCGGCCGGCACCGCGGCGGGGTCGCGCACCGCCGCGAGCTCGACGAACCGCGGGACCAGCGGGTCCGGCACCCGCGCCGCCGACTCCAGGGCGAGGCGCGTCTTGCCGACGCCGCCGGGACCGACGAACGTGACCAGCGCGCTCTGCGCGAGGAGCGCGCGGGCGGCGCGCAGCTCGGCCTCCCGCCCGACGAACGAGGTCCGAGGGCGGGGGAGCGGCGGGGCGGGCGGGCCGTCGCCGCGCGTGCGGACCCGGTTGCCGTCCGGGTCGGCGGGGCGCGCCGGCGGCGCTCCGGCGGCCGCGCGCCCTCCGGCACCGCCGGC
>NZ_JAHVCI010000050.1:0-31983 GCF_019265565.1 Cellulomonas sp. PS-H5 | reverse complement strand
CGCGGGTGCCGCGGCGGGCGGCGTGGCCCGGCAGTCGGTGCGCTCCGCTTTCGGGTCGGGTGCGACCAGCGCGGGCGCGCGCCGCCCGGGGACCCCGCCGCCGGCGATCCCCCCGTCCGGCAGGCCGGCGTCCATCCCCCCGGCGGCCCGCGGCCCGGTCCGCACCTCGACCCGCGGGACCCCGGCGGTGCCCGCCGCCCGGCCCGCGGGCACCGACCCCGCCGCGGACGCCGCTCCCGACGCTGCGGCGACGGCGTCGACCGGCACGACCTCGCGCACCGCAGCCGGCGCAGTCGGCGCCGCGGCTCCCGCGGACGCACCCCGCTCGCCCGCCGACGCCCCGCCGGCCGTCCCGCCCGCCCGATCCGGGTCGCCGGCGGAGCCCGCGCCCGCCACCGAGCCGAGCACCGCGGCGGCCACGGCCGCGACGCGACCCGGCACGGCGACCACCGAGGACGGCGAGTCGGGCCCGGGCACCCCCGAGCAGCGCTCGGCCGCATCCGCCGAGCCCACGCGCGCCGAGCCCGCACCCGCGGAGCCCACGTCCGCCGCGCCTGCTGACCCCGCACCCGCCGAGCCCGCACCCCGGGACGACGAGCCCGACGCCGCGGACCTCGCCGTCGCCGGGATCACGGGCGTCGGCGAGAAGCCGGCCCGCACGGAGCCCGCGCGCGACGCCGCCGACGGGACGGCCACCACCGCCGTCGCTCCCGTGCGCCGCACCAGCTCCGTGTTCGGCCGCACGACGGCCCGTGGCGCCGCCGCCTCGGCCTCGAGCGCCGCCGCACCGGCTGCCTCCCCTGCCGCCGGGGACACCGCACCGGCCGCCGCGGCCCCCGCCGACGGCTGGACCCCTGCCGTCCCCGCCGCCGACGAGCCGCCCGTCTTCCCGTCGTTCGGCTCCGAGCCGACCCCGGCGGCCGACGTGCCCGCCGACGCCCCCGCCGACCGCCCGGCGTGGGACCTGCCCTTCCCCGCCGAGGAGCGGGCCGTTCCCGTGTCCCAGCGGCGCATCGACCCGACGCGGTGGGTGCTCGGCGGCGTCGCGCTGGCCGTGATCGTCGGCGTCGTCATCGCGATCGGCAACGTGCTGTCGCCGTTCAGCTCGCCGGGCGACTCGGGCACCGAGGCCGCCCCCGCGCCGGCGACGTCGGCCCCGGCCGCCGAGGCGCCCGCGGAGGAGGCCCCGGCCGAGGAGCAGGCACCGGCCGCCGCCCCGCCCGTCGTCGCCGCGGTCAACAGCATCGACCCGTCCGACGGCGACGGGGAGCACGAGGAGCTGGTCGGCCGCCTCACCGACGGCGACCCGGCGACCTCCTGGTACACCCACACGTACAACCGGCCCGACTACGCCGGGTTCAAGGACGCCGTCGGCCTCGTCATCACGCTGCAGGCCCCCGCGACCGTCACGGCGATCACGCTCGACGTCAACGGGTCCGGCGGCGCCGTGGAGGTCCGGTCGACCGACGCCGCGAACCCGACGGCGGGCGACGTCCTGGCCTCCGGCGCGCTCGCGCCGCAGACCGTCCTGACCCTCGCCCAGCCGACCGAGACGCAGAGCATCGTGCTCTGGTTCCCCTCGCTCGCGCAGACGCCTGACGGCCAGAACCGCATCGAGATCACCAACCTCGCGGTGTCCTGACCCCGCCTGACCAGGCAGCACCGCGGCGCGGAACATCCCGCGCCTAGGATCTGTTCTCCGCAGCGACAGCAGAGTTCCCCGACCTCGAGGAAGCACCGTGACCGAGACCCCCGTCCGCGACATCGTCATCGTCGGCTCCGGCCCCGCCGGGTACACCGCCGCGATCTACGCGGCGCGCGCGGGCCTGGCCCCCTACGTGGTGGCCGGGTCGGTGACCGCCGGCGGCGCCCTCATGAACACCACGGACGTCGAGAACTTCCCCGGGTTCCCCGACGGCATTCTGGGCCCCGACCTCATGGACAACCTGCAGAAGCAGGCCGAGCGGTTCGGCGCCGAGGTGCTCTGGGACGACGCCGTCGAGCTCGACCTCGCCGGCCCCGTGAAGACGATCGTGACCGGCGGCGGCGAGACCATCCGCGCCCGCGCCGTCATCCTCTCGACCGGCTCCGCGTACCGCGAGCTCGGCCTGGACGACGAGAAGCGGCTCTCCGGCCGCGGTGTCTCGTGGTGCGCGACCTGCGACGGGTTCTTCTTCCGCGACCAGGACATCATCGTGGTCGGCGGCGGCGACTCGGCCGTCGAGGAGGCCACCTTCCTCACCCGGTTCGGCAAGTCGGTGACGATCGTGCACCGTCGCGACGAGCTCCGGGCGTCGAAGATCATGGCCGACCGCGCCAAGAACGACCCGAAGATCCAGTTCGCGTGGAACTCCGAGGTCGTCGGCATCCACGGCGACGAGAAGGTCACCGGCGTCACCCTGCGCGACACCGTGACCGGCGAGACCCGCGAGCACGGCGCTACCGGCGTGTTCGTCGCGATCGGCCACGAGCCGCGCACCGAGCTCCTCGCGGGCCAGGTCGACCTGGACGAGAACGGCTACATCGTCGTCGAGGGCCGGTCCACCCGGACCAACCTGCCGGGCGTGTTCGCCGCGGGCGACGCGGTCGACCACACCTACCGCCAGGCGATCACCGCCGCCGGCTCGGGCTGCTCGGCCGCGCTCGACGCGCAGCACTACCTGGCCGCGCTCGGCGACGTGGACCCGGCCTCCCCGGCCGAGATCCCCGCCGCCGTCGAGCAGGCCGACGTCGACGCCGCGGACGCGCTGGACGCGCAGGGCGCCGACACCGCCTCGGCCGCAGCCGCCGCCGGGCACTGAGCCCGGGCGTGTCCGCCGCCCTCGCGGTGACCGCCGGCACCTTCGAGCAGGAGGTGCTGCGGTCCGAGCTGCCCGTGGTCGTCGACTTCTGGGCGGACTGGTGCGTGCCGTGCCGCATGGTGACCCCCGTGCTCGAGGAGCTCGCGGTCACCTACGCGGGGCGGCTCCGGTTCGTCGCGGTCGACACCGAGGCGGAGCAGGACCTGGCCGCCCGGTACAACGTCGTCTCGATCCCGACGCTGTACGTCTTCCACCAGGGCGACCTGGTCCGGACGCTGGTCGGGGCGCGCGAGAAGCGTGCCTACGCGGCCGAGCTCGACGGCGCGCTGGCCGAGATCGCCACCTGGTGACGGCGCCCCGCGCCGCCCGCTGACCCCGGAGCCTCCCCGCCCGTCCGGACGGGGAGGCTTCGTGCGCGTCCGGCGCGCCCGCGGTGGACGGGGCGGGGGGTGCCGGGAGTGGCGTGGCACACTCGGGAGATGACCGCTCTCGAGCGGCCCGACGGCATGGCGTCGGGCCCCCACCCGACCCCGGCCGCCGGCACGCGGCTCGACCGCTGGCTCGGCTCGTACGCCGAGCGCACGCACGGCATGCGCGCCTCCGAGATCCGCGCGCTGTTCGCCGTCGCGAACCGCCCCGAGGTGGTGTCGCTCGCGGGCGGCATGCCGTACCTCGAGGGCCTCCCCCTGGACGTGATCGGCGACCTCGCCCAGCGCGTCGTCGCCACCCGCGGCACCACCGCCCTGCAGTACGGCTCCGGCCAGGGCGACGAGACGCTGCGGGAGCAGATCCTCGACGTGATGCGGCTCGAGGGCATCGAGGCGCACCCCGACGACGTCGTGGTGACGACCGGCTCGCAGCAGGCGCTCGACCTCGTGACCCGGCTGTTCGTCGACCCGGGCGACGTCGTCGTCGCGGAGGCCCCGTCGTACGTCGGCGCGCTCGGCGTGTTCCGCGCGTACCAGGCCGACGTCGTGCACGTGCCCCTCGACGCGGAGGGGCTGATCCCCGAGGCGCTGGAGACCACGCTCGCCGACCTGGCCCGCCAGGGCCGCCGGGTCAAGTTCCTGTACACGGTGCCGAACTTCCACAACCCGGCCGGGGTGACCCTCTCGGCCGAGCGCCGGCCGCGGATCCTCGAGATCGCGGCGCGCTACGGCGTCCTCGTGCTCGAGGACAACCCCTACGGCCTGCTCGGCTTCGACCGCGAGCCGCTGCCGGCCATGCGGTCGATGAGCGACGAGGGCGTCATCTACCTCGGCTCGTTCTCCAAGACGTTCGCCCCGGGCTACCGGGTCGGCTGGGCCGTCGCCCCGCACGCCGTCCGGGAGAAGCTCGTGCTGGCCTCGGAGTCGGCGATCCTGTCGCCCTCGAACGCCTCCCAGCTGGCGATCAGCGCCTACCTGGCGACCTGCGACTGGCGGGGCCAGGTCAAGGCCTTCCGCGAGCTGTACCGCGAGCGCCGGGACGCGATGATCGGCGCCCTCGCCGAGCACCTCCCCGACGCCACGTGGACGGTCCCGGACGGCGGCTTCTACACCTGGGTCCGGCTGCCCGAGGGCCTGGACGCCAAGGCCATGCTGCCCCGCGCCGTCACCGCCCGCGTCGCCTACGTGCCCGGGACGGCGTTCTACTTCGACGGGCAGGGCACCGACCACATGCGGCTGTCGTTCTGCTTCCCGACCCCGGAGCGCATCCGGGAGGGCGTCCGCCGGCTGGCGGGCGTCGTCTCGGCCGAGAGCGAGCTCGTGTCGCTGTTCGGCACCGGCGGCGGCGCGTCGCGCGGCGACGTGCAGTCCCCGGGCCCCGACCTGGCCTGACGCGGGGCGCGGCCGGGCCCGACCGGACGCGGCCCGCGACCCGGTACGGTCGGGGCGGCGCCCGCTGCCCGCGCACCGGCACCACCACACCGCCCGTCCACGACCGGCCCCCGCGGCCGCACCAGGAGGACCCGAACCGTGCCGCACGACCCCGTCCCCGCCTCTCCGCGCGTCGTCGTCCTGGCGGGCGGCCTGTCGCACGAGCGGGACGTCTCGATCCGCTCGGGCCGGCGGGTGGCCGAGGCACTGCGCACCGCCGGGGTCGACGTGTCCGTGCACGACGTCGACGCCGATCTGGTGCCCGCCCTCGCCGAGACCCGCCCGGACCTCGTGTGGCCGCTGCTGCACGGCGCGAGCGGCGAGGACGGCTCGGTGCGCGACGTCCTCGAGCTGCTGGACGTGCCGAGCCTCGGCACCGGCCCCCGTGCGAGCCGGGTCGCCTGGAGCAAGCCGATCGCCAAGACGACCGTCACCCGGGCGGGCATCGCGACGCCCGAGTTCGTCACGCTGCCCCAGAGCCTGTTCCGGGAGCTCGGCGCGGGCCGGGTCATGGACGCGGTGGTCGCGAAGCTGGGCCTGCCGCTCGTGGTCAAGCCCTCACGGGGCGGCTCCGCGCTCGGCGTGACCCTCGTCCGCACTGCCGAGGAACTGCCCGGCGCGATGGTCGCCTGCTTCGCCTACGGCGACACCGCGCTGATCGAGCGCGCCGTCGAGGGCGTCGAGGTGGCGGTCGGCGTCGTCGAGCTGGACGGCTCGCCCGTCGCGCTGCCGGCCGTCGAGGTCGTCACCGACGGACCCTACGACTACGACGCCCGGTACAACCCCGGGCGCACGGAGTACTTCGCCCCGGCGCGCCTCACCGACGACCTCGCGGCGCGGGCCGCCGAGGCCGCGGTGCTCGCGCACCGGGTGCTCGGCCTGCGGCACCTGTCCCGCACGGACCTCATCATCGACGCGGACGGGCAGCCGTGGTTCCTCGAGGTGAACGTCGCCCCGGGCATGACGGAGACGTCGCTGTTCCCGCAGGGCGCCGAGGCCGGCGGGCACCACCTGCCGACGCTGTACCGGCGGCTCGTCGAGGCGGGGCTGTCGGGGCGCTGAGGCCGCCCGGTCCCCGCAGGAGCCGCACGACGAGGCGCCGGCACCCCGGGGAGGGGTGCCGGCGCCTCGTGGCGTCAGCGGGGCGCTGAGCGTCGCTCGGACCGGCCGGGCGCCCGCGGTGCGCCCGGCGGTCAGGAGCGCAGGATGCCCGGGTCGTCGGGCGCGAGGCTCGACAGGATGCGGTTGAGGTCCTGCACCGAGGCGAACTCCACCGTGAGCTTGCCCCGCTGCTTGCCGAGGTCGACCTTCACCCGGGTCTCGAAGCGGTCGGAGAGCCGGCTCGCGAGGTCGTCGAGCGCCTCGTTCCGCAGCCCGGCGCGCGGACGGCGCTGCTTGGGCTTCCCGTCCTCCGCCCCGAGCGCGACGATCTCCTCCACCGCCCGCACGGACAGCCCCTCGGCCACGATCCGCTGCGCGAGGCGCTCGATCGCCGCGCCGTCGCTCAGGCCCAGCAGCGCGCGGGCGTGGCCGGCGGACAGCACGCCCGCGGCGACCCGGCGCTGCACGAGCGGGGGCAGCCGGAGCAGGCGCAGCGTGTTGGAGATCTGCGGGCGGGAGCGGTGGATCCGCTGCGCCAGCTCGTCGTGCGTGCAGCCGAAGTCGTCCAGCAGCTGCTGGTACGCGGCCGCCTCCTCCAGGGGGTTGAGCTGGGACCGGTGCAGGTTCTCCAGCAGCGCGTCACGCAGCAGGTCCCCGTCCTCGGTCTGCCGCACGATTGCGGGGATGGTCTCGAGGCCGGCCGCCTGGGTCGCACGCCAGCGCCGCTCCCCCATGATGAGCTCGTAGCCGTCGTCGACGGCGCGCACCACGACGGGCTGCAGCACGCCGATCTCGCGGATGGATCCCACGAGCTCGTCCAGCGCGTCCTCGTCGAAGACCGATCGCGGCTGCCGCGGGTTCGGCCGGATGGCCGTCACCGGGAGGTCGGCAAAGGTCGCGCCGGGCACGGGGACGAGGTCGTCGACCTCGGCGGTGGGCGGCATCGGGGGCACGGGGACAGCGGCGGGGTCCGACTCGACGGCGCGCTCGACGGCGCGCTCGGCGGCCGTGCGGGCCCGGGTGCGCGTGGGCTGCCGCACCGTGAGCGACGGGACCCCCTTACGGCCGTTGGACCGGGTGGTGGGGGCCGGGGACGCCGGGGCCTCCGCTGCGGGCGCATCGACTGCCAGGTGACCGTTCCCGCTGCTCAGAGCGTCGGAAAGGTCGTCACGAGCCTCGCTGCCGTCCGGCGTCGGCCGACCGTCGCGGTCGTCCGAGGTCGTGCGGTCCGGGAAGAAGACGTCGACGGGCCGGTCCCCCTCGCGGGGCTCCGCCCCGGTGGGGATGAGCGCTCCCAGGCCGCGCCCGAGACCTCGCCGCTTCTCGCTCACGCGTCCTCCTTCTTCCTGTCGGCCGTGGTGCCGCGCTCGGCGAGCTCGCGCGCCGCCTCCAGGTAGGCCAGCGCGCCGCTCGAGCCGGGATCGTACGTCAGGACGGTCTGCCCGTAGGACGGCGCCTCCGAGACGCGCACCGACCGGGGCACCGTCGTCCGGAGGGTCTTGTCGGGGAAGTGCTCCCGGACCTCCTGCGCCACCTGCTGCGCGAGGTTCGTCCGGCCGTCGTACATGGTCAGCAGGATCGTCGACACGTGCAGGCCGCGGTTCAGGTGCGCCTGGATCAGCTCGATCGACTTGAGCAGCTGGCTCAGGCCCTCCAGGGCGTAGTACTCGCACTGGATCGGGATGAGCACCTCGTCGCCCACGACGAACGCGTTCACGGTGAGCAGGCCGAGGCTCGGCGGGCAGTCCACGAGCACGTAGTCGATCCGGGGCTCGCCCCGCCGGTCGCGCTCCTCCAGGTAGGCGTGCACCGCGTTCCGGAGGCGCGTCTCGCGCGCCACCATCGACACCAGCTCGATCTCCGCGCCGGAGAGGTCGATCGTCGCCGGGGCGCACCAGAGGTTCGGCACGTCGGGGCTGGGGTACACCGCCTCGGAGAGCGGCGTGCCGTCCACGAGGACGTCGTACACCGAGGTCACGCCGGCCCGGTGGTCCACCCCCAGGGCCGTCGACGCGTTGCCCTGCGGGTCGTTGTCGATGACCAGGACGTGCAGGCCGGACTGGGCCAGGGCCGCGGCGAGGTTCACCGTGGTGGTGGTCTTGCCCACGCCGCCCTTCTGGTTCGCGACCGTGATCACCCGGGTGCGGTCGGGCCGGGGGAAGGTGCGGCCCCGCAGCTCGATGCGGCGGCGCGCGTCCTGACGCAGCTCCGCCATCAGGGGCGTGTCCTCGTCCGCGGGCGGCAGGCTCTCGACGAGCGCCGCGCGCCGCCGCTCGTCCGGGTCCTCGATCTCCCAGCGGGTCGGGTTGGTCGTCACGCGCCCTGTCCCTTCGTCGAGCGGCGCGGTCGGCGCGACCGGCCCTCCGTTCCACGTGAAACACGCGCCGGCGGGGCCGCGGACGCGGTGCCGGTGCTCGTGCGGGTCACCACGACCACGCTCGTCGGCTCCAGACCAGGCAGCGTGGGCGCGACCTCGATGGCCGCGGGCCCCCCGCCGAACCGCTCCCCGACCTGGACGGCAGCCTCCGCCTCGTCCTGCGCGCGGCCGCCCTTGAGCGCGACGAGACGACCGCCGACCCTGAGGAGCGGCAGAGTCCAGGGGTACAGCTTGTCCAGGGCCGCGACGGCGCGGGCCGTGACGGCGTCCGCCTGCAGCTCGCCCACCTGGTCCTCCGCCCGTCCGCGGAGGACGCGCGCGTTCGGGAGGCCGAGGGTTTGGACGACCTCCGTCAGCCAGTCCGTGCGACGCTCCATGGGCTCCAGGAGCACGACCTCGGCGTCGGGGCGCATCGCGGCGACGACGATCCCCGGGAGACCGGCCCCGCTGCCGACGTCGACGATGGTCCCGGCCTCCGGGAGGAACGGCACCACGGCGGCCGAGTTCACGACGTGCCGCTCCCAGAGGCGCGCGACCTCCCGCGGCCCGACGAGCCCGCGGAGGACTCCCTGGTCGCGGAGCATCGCGTGGAATCCGGCGACCGACGGCCACGCCGCGCCGAAGTGCTCGGGCAGGCGAGGGTCGCCGTCCAACGGGTCGACGGGCGCGTCGGGCCGCTCGTCGTCGCGCGCGGGGGCGGACTCAGGCCGCACAGCACTCCCCTGGTCTCGGGATCGGGTGGTGCGCGGTGGCCTGTTCGGAACCGGTGCGCACGTGATGCCTCTACGTTACCGCGCGGGTCCGACGGTCCCCGCGCTCGTGCGGGCCGTGGCGCGGCGCTGTTCCACGTGGAACGGTGCGGCGGAGCGCGCGGGATGGCGACGGCTCTCGCCTCGCGGGGCGTGCTGCGCCGCGTGCGCGGGACCGCCCGGCAGGGTGAAGGGTGGCGTCGGCCGGTGGTGGGTGCCCGGACGGCGTTCTGACGGTCCGGTATGGCAGCGGTCGACTCGGGTCGACGCGGAGCGGTGTGGTTCCACGTGGGACGTTGACGCCGAGCGGGGTGCGTTCAGTGAGCGGGACGTTCCACGTAGAACGTCGCGTCGTTCTCTGTGCGCGCGGAGGGCCGGACCGAGCGGGCGTGGCCGACTGTTGCCGGATGTGCAGCTGTCAGTGCTGTTCCACGTGGAACCGCGAGGCGGATGTCCGACGCTCGCGCCGGCTCTGCTGACGACGAGCACCACCACCACCACGACGACAACGGCGAGGGCGACGACGACCACCGAAAGTCGGCCGACCGCTCCCGTTCCACGGCGGGTGCCAGCGTGCGAAGGCCGACGCCCGGTCCACGCCCCGCTCCGAACCTACGGGGTAGGGGCGGCGGGTCTGAGCCGCGAGCGTCGGGAGGAGCGCGCGCCGAATGGCGGCCCTTCTCGCCTTGGTTCGTCGCGCAATCGCCGGCGCCGGGTTCCACGTGAAACGGGCACTCAGTCGAGTCCAGAGAGGCCGAGCCTCAGGTCAGCACGTTTGACCTTGCGCCTGCCACGCGCGTGTGGCTCACGCCACCGCGTGGCTGCCGGGAGGAGCTCACGGGGTGCGCGGAAAGCGACCGCCAGGCTCGGTGATTCTCTCCCTACTGCCCACGCCAGGAAGCTCTCCCCCACCCGCCCTGGCTCAGCAGTCCGGGCGCCCCGCTCCGTCCGCACAGGCGAGGAGACGCACCAGGGGTCATGAGACGCAGCATGGGCCAGGAGACTCAGCACGGACCAGCAGGGACACGACCGGCCGGGCGGCGAGACAGCACCGGTCACCCGCCGACTGACCAAGCCACGCGTTGTGACGTCGTGTGTCGATGGTCCACGTGGAACAGCGACGCGCTTGGACACGAGCCGGCGCCCGACGCGACGGCTCAGACGGTCACGGTCCCACCCGGTGCCACCTCACAGGTTCCGGCAGCGCAGTTGACGTCACGGCCCCACAGCGCCTCCCACCCCTATGCCCGCCTGGCGGGCGACGACGTCTGTGCGCCGATCGAAAGCCCGCGCGGACCAGCCTTCGCGCCCAGCGCGCGACTGTCACCGCGGCCGTTCCGTTGCGGTGCAGGTCGGCCTCCGCGGGCAGGTCCGCACGCGGCGTGCGGCAGCCCACCGGCTACGCCCCCAGGCCGAGGCCTCCCGCTGGGCCGTACCGGCGAGCGCCCGCCCACGGAGCTCGGGCACCTCCCTCGCGGCGGAACTCGGGGCACGAGCCGGGCACAAGGCGGTCCTCCCCCGATGAGCCGCGCCCAGTCGGGCAAGCGGGTGTTCCACGTGGAACACCCGTGCTTCCAGCACACCCGCCGCCCGAAGGGCCCAGGTCGTGTGCGCGTGGTCCCGCCACCGCCGCGAAGGGGCCCTCGCGTGGAACGCCCTCGCCGTTCCGAGCGCCAGCCGTGCACACTCAGGAGGGGCGCCGAACCTCACCGAAGGCCCGCCGGGCCCCGAGCCTGCCCTCCCGAGCAGCCGGAGCGGGCCGTCGATCGGGGACGCGACGCAGACGTGAGACCAGGCCGAGCGACCGCCTCGTCCGACGTCGAGGATCTCCCGTGCACCGCCCCCGGTGAGCACGCCTCGTGGAGCGGTCCCGCGCTCCATCCCCACCTCGTCCGCGCGAGCCGAGGGGCGATTCGCTCGTCGCGCCGGGCGATCCTGGCGCCCGCGCCCGACCCCATCAGAAAGACGGACGGTGGCGGCTTCTCAGTGACCAGCATGATTCTGCCGTACGTTCACGCTGAAACGACTTCCCCCAGAGGCCCTGAGCGCCGGGCTCCGAAAGCGCGAAAGGCCGGTCCCCCTCGGGACCGGCCTCTCGTGAGCTCCTGCGGAAGCGCCTCGCGAGCCTCAGCTCGCCGGCTTCACCACCACGTACCGCTCGGGCTCCACGCCCTCCGAGTCCGAGGTCAGCCCGGCGGCGGCGACGGCGTCGTGCACGACCTTCCGCTCGAACGGGTTCATCGGGTCGAGCGACACCGCGGCTCCGGACGACCGCACCTGCGCGATCGCCTCCTCGGCCACCTTGACGAGCTCGGTCTTGCGGCCGGCCCGGTACCCGGCGACGTCGAGCATGAGCCGGCTGCGGTCGCCGGTCTTCGCCTGGACCGCGAGCCGGGTCAGCTCCTGCAGCGCGTCGAGCACCTCGCCGTCCTCGCCGACCAGCTTGCGGAGCGCACGCTCGGTGCCCTCCTCCGCGACGATCTCGACGGCGGCGCGGCCGTGGTCGACGTCGATGTCGATGTCGCCGTCGAGGTCGGCGATGTCGAGCAGCTCCTCGAGGTAGTCCGCCGCGATCTCGCCCTCTTCCTCGAGGCGGGTCACGGCGCCGGCCTCACCGGCGGCGTCGGTGGGAGTGGTCATGTGGGGCTCTCCTTGCTGGGAGGGTCGGGGTCGCGCCGGGGCGCGGAGGTCTCAGTCGTCGGTCGAGGTACCCGGCGAGGTGGAGCCGGGGCGGCTCTGCGCCGAACCGCCGGCCCCCTGGCCGGTGCCGCTCCGCTTCTTCTTGCCCGAGGGCGCCTGGCTCGACCCGGCAGCACCGGCGGGCTTCCCGCCCGTCGCGGAGCCCGACCCGGACGCCTTGGGCGTCCCGCCCTTGCTCGCCGTGCCGGCAGCGGGACCGCCGGCCTTCGCCGCGCCGCCCGTCGTGCCCGACGTCGGAGCCGGGGCGCTGCCCGTCGCCGCACCCGAGGTGCCGGCGGGCCGCTGCTTCTTCGCGCGCGCCTTGCCCACGGGCTGCTGCCGCTGCCCGCCGACCGGCTTCTCCTCGATGGTGAGGGTGTCGGACTCCTCGATGGAGAGGCCCTTGTGCGACGCCTTCTTGGCCTGGCGTGCCTTGAGCGCCGCCTCGGCCTGCGACCCGGGCGCCGGCATCTTCCGGATCGTGTAGAACTGCTGACCCATCGACCACAGGTTGGTCGTGGTCCAGTAGATGAGGACACCGATCGGGAAGTTCACGCCGGAGAAGGCGAAGATCAGCGGGAAGACGTACATGAGCATCTTCTGCTGCTGCGCCATCGGGCCCTCGAGGGCGGCCGGCGGCATGTTCTTCATGGTGAGCTGGCGCTGCGTCGTGAAGGTCGTGAGGGACATCGCGACGACGAGCAGGATCGTCACCCAGCGCACGTTCGCCGCGGAATCCCCGAACTGGGCGGCGTTCATGAACGTCGCCGACAGCGGCGCGCCGAAGATGCTGGCGCTCTCGGCCTGCGCGGCGAGCTCCTGGGTCAGCGGGCCGAGGTTCGCGCGGGGGTAGTCGCCGGCCGCCAGCTGCGGGAGCGAGTTCAGCACCCGGAACAGGGCGAAGAAGATCGGCGACTGCGCGAGGATCGGCAGGCACGAGGAGAACGGGTTGGTGCCGTGCTTGCGGTACAGCTCCATCGTCTCGCGGCTCATGGCCTCGCGGGACGCCGGGTCCGTCTTCCCCTTGTACTTCGCCTGGATCTTCTTCATGTCCGGCGCGAGCATCTGCATGCCGCGGGACGCCTTGATCTGCTTGAAGAACAGCGGGATCAGGATGATCCGCATCACGATCACGAGGCCGACGATCGAGAAGCCCCACGCGGCACCGCCGGCCGGGTCGAGGCCCAGCCAGGTCAGCAGCGAGTGGAACTGCACCATGATCCAGGCGACCGCGACCATGATCGGGTACAGGATGTTGTCGAACCAGGACATCGTGGACTTCTCCAGGTGGTCAGTGCGCGGCGGCGACCGCGTCGTGCGGGTGTCGACGGTGCGACCCCGCCGGTGGAACGTCGTCGACGCCGCCCGGGTTCCACGGGTTGCAGCGCAGGATCCGCCAGACCGCCAGCCGCGTGCCCCGGATGACGCCGTGCCGCTCGAGGGCGATCACGGCGTACGCGGAGCACGACGGGTAGAACCGGCACGTCGGCGGAGTGAGCGGGGACAGGAAGCGCTGGTACCCGCGGATCAGCAGGACCAGCACGCGGCGCGGCAGCCGCACCGCGGCGCGCACGGCCCGGGCGACGGCACCGCGCTCCCCCCGCTCGGCGGTCATCGGGACGCGCCCGGGGCGGGAGCGGCCCGCTCGGCTCGGCGCCGGGACGCGGTCCGCAGCGCCCCGTCGAGCTCGCGCCCAAGCGTGGCGTAGTCGGCCTCGGCGGCGGGCGCGAGCGCACGCACCACCAGGTCCGCGTCCGCCGGCAAGGTGCCGAGCCGTTCGGTGGCCAGGGCGCGCAGCCGCCGCTTGACCCGGTTCCGGGTCACGGCGTTGCCCACGCCCTTGGACACGACGAAACCGACCGCCGGACCAGGTCCGGGGTCGGTTCGCGTCACGAGGTGCACCACCAGCGTGCTCCGCCCGGCGCGCGCACCGCCACGCACGGCCCGCTCGAAGTCGGCGGACCGGCGCATCCGGTGCGCGGCGGGCAGCACCGCGTCGGGTGGGTCAGGCCGACAGCTCGGCGCGACCCTTGCGCCGGCGGGCGGCGAGGATCGCGCGGCCGGCACGCGTCCGCATGCGCAGACGGAAGCCGTGGGTCTTGGCGCGACGCCGGTTGTTCGGCTGGAAGGTCCGCTTGCTCACGATGGTCTCCAAGTACTTCGGTACATCGGCCGACGTCCGGCCAGGTCTCGGTGCCCGTTGCTCGACTGCTCCGGTACCCACGTCATCGGACGCGGCCGACGTCAGGGCACGCCAGCAGGAGCCATCTCAAGGCTGGTCAACGTTACGTCGCCCGCGCGCATGGGTCAAACCGCGAGGCCCGCGGCCCGGGGTGGATCGGGCCGTCCCTCTCCCGCGCGGTCGGGGCGGCTACTAGCATCGTCCCCCGACGCGTCCCGCAGCAACCCGGTCCCCACCCCGTGGACAGAGCCGGTGAGCCCTGTGGACAGCGCCGCACCCGGACCCCCGGTCGAGCCACGGCGAGCCCGAGATCCTGCGTGATCCACCGTCACGCACAGGTGTGGACAAGTCTGTGGACACGTCACCGGGGCGTGCGACACTCGACCACGCGACTCACGACGGCAGCGAGGTACAGGTGTCAGGACAGGACGATCAGCTCACGCAGGTCTGGTCGGCCGCGATGGCGCAGCTCGAGGTGAGCCCCGACATCACGCCGCGCCAGCTCGCCTTCGTGCGCCTGGCCAAGCCGCTCGGACTGCTCGACGGCACGATGCTGCTCGCGGTCGGCAACGACCTCACCAAGGACTACCTGGAGACCCGGGTCCGCCAGGAGGTCTCCGACGCGCTGGCGGCCGCGCTCGGCCGCGACGCCCGGTTCGCGATCACGGTCGACCCGTCGCTCGAGACCGGCGACGCCGGGCTCGCGACCGCCCCGCCGGCCCGCGGGCCGGAGTCCGGAGCCACCCCGGTCGTCGCCCACGCCGCCACCGGCCACCCGAGCACCGGGGACTCGGCCCAGGTCGAGCCGGCCCGCGCCGAGCCGTTCCGCCGCGAGCCCGCCGGCCCCACCCCGAGCGTCGAGCCCGCGCGGCTGAACCCGAAGTACCTGTTCGAGACGTTCGTCATCGGCTCGTCCAACCGCTTCGCGCACGCCGCGGCGGTCGCGGTCGCCGAGGCTCCGGCCAAGGCCTACAACCCGCTGTTCATCTACGGCGACTCGGGGCTGGGCAAGACCCACCTGCTGCACGCGATCGGCCACTACGCCCGGAACCTCTACCCCTCGGTGCGCGTGCGCTACGTGAACTCCGAGGAGTTCACCAACGACTTCATCAACTCCATCTCCGAGGGCAAGGCGGGCGCGTTCCAGCGCCGCTACCGCGAGGTGGACGTGCTCCTCATCGACGACATCCAGTTCCTGCAGGGCAAGGAGCAGACGATGGAGGAGTTCTTCCACACGTTCAACACCCTGCACAACGCGAACAAGCAGATCGTGCTGACCTCCGACCTGCCGCCCAAGCAGCTCAACGGCTTCGAGGACCGGATGCGCTCGAGGTTCGAGTGGGGCCTCATCACGGACGTCCAGCCGCCGGACCTCGAGACCCGCATCGCGATCCTGAGGAAGAAGTCGGCCAACGACAAGCTCCAGGCGCCGGACGACGTGCACGAGTACATCGCGTCGAAGATCTCGACCAACATCCGCGAGCTCGAGGGCGCGCTGATCCGGGTGACCGCGTTCGCGAACCTCAACCGGCAGCAGGTCGACCTGTCGCTGGCGGAGATCGTCCTCAAGGACCTGATCACCGACGACGACCAGGCGGACATCACCGCGACGGCCGTCATCGGCCAGACCGCGGCGTACTTCGGCCTGACCATCGAGGACCTGTGCGGCTCCTCGCGGTCCCGGGTGCTGGTGACGGCCCGGCAGATCGCCATGTACCTGTGCCGCGAGCTCACCGACCTGTCGCTGCCGAAGATCGGCCAGGCGTTCGGCGGCCGCGACCACACGACGGTGATGCACGCGAACCGCAAGATCCGCGAGCTGATGGCCGAGCGCCGCTCGATCTTCAACCAGGTCACCGAGCTGACCAACCGGATCAAGCAGGAGAGCCGCGGCTGAGCCCCGGCCCGGCACCCCGCAGCACCTCGACGACCCGCCCCGGCACCGGCCGGCGGCGGGTCGTCGTCTTCTCGTGCCCGCAGGGCGCAGCAATCAGGCCTGGGACGAATGTGCACACCTGTGGACACGTCTGTGGAAACCGGTGGACGACCCCCAGGATTCGTGTGGACGGATCCTGCGGTCACGGTGGACGGAGAAGGACGCCTGGAGCACTGTCCACGTCCGACGGCGTCGTCCCCAACCGGTCCACAACCGTCGTGCACACCGCGCTCGGACCGCTGACCTGCACGAAGACGCATCATCCCCAGAGTGCACAGAAGCGACGATGACGACGACTGATCCCTAGAAGAGAGATCCACAGCCCGTCAGTGCCCTGCCGGGCCGACCGATGACCGACCGGACCGACCGACGACCGCTCCGGAGACGGAGGCCAGGACGAGCCGGCCTGTGCACGACCTCCGAGGCCCGGAATCCTTCGCCCAGCGCCGTCGTGCGCAGGACCCACGGGTTTGCGCCGTCCGACGCGGCCGCGCGGGCACCGCTCTCGTGCCGTCCTGGCGAACGTTCCGGGCCCCTCGCAGCCGTCCACAACCCGTCCCGGCTTCGGTACCGGAGCCCTGGTCACTCGCGTAGTGTTCGGGGCGACCCCTGCCCTCCCACGGCCGGGGTCGTTCAGCACCGCACGGGATCCCCGCGATCCCCCAGACCGAGAGGGTGGGGCATGAAGTTCCGCGTCGAACGTGACGTCCTCGCAGAAGCCGTCACGTGGATCGCTCGCAGCCTGCCCACCCGCCCGCCGGTCCCGGTGCTCGCCGGCGTCCGCATCGAGGCCGAGGCCGACGGCACGCTCCGCCTGGCCTCCTTCGACTACGAGGTCTCGGCGCGCTCGGAGATCCCCGCGGACGTGAGCGAGCCCGGCACGGTGCTGGTGTCGGGTCGCCTGCTCGCCGAGATCTCCCGCGCGCTGCCGAACAAGCCGGTCGACGTGCAGCTCGACGGCACCAAGGTGTCGGTCACCTGCGGCGCGAGCCGGTTCACGCTGCTCACCATGCCGGTCGAGGACTACCCGCAGCTCCCGGCGATGCCCGCGCTCACGGGCACGGTGAACGGCGACGAGATGACCCGCGCCGTCGCCCAGGTGACGGTCGCCGCCAGCCGCGACGACACCCTCCCCCTGCTGACCGGCGTGCGTGTCGAGATCGAGGGCGAGAAGGTCACCCTGCTCGCGACCGACCGGTACCGCCTGGCGCTGCGCGAGCTCCGCTGGCACCCGTCCGACCCGGGCGTCTCCGAGGTCGCGCTGGTCCGCGCCCGCACGCTGTCCGACGCCGCCAAGTCGCTCGGCGCCTCCGGCTCGGTGAACGTCGGCCTCGCCACCGGGCAGGGCGTCGACCTCATCGGCTTCGAGGCCGGCGGCCGGCACACGACGTCGCTCCTCGTCGACGGCGACTACCCGGCCGTGCGCCGGCTGTTCCCGGACGAGTCGCCGATCCACGCGGTCGTGAACACCCAGCTGCTGGCGGACGCCGCCAAGCGCGTCGCGCTCGTCGCGGAGCGGAACACCCCGATCCGCCTGACGTTCACCGACGGCCAGGTCGTGCTCGACGCCGGCCAGGGCGACGACGCGCAGGCGTCCGAAGCGCTCGAGGCCACGCTGGTCGGCGAGGACATCGCCGTCGCGTTCAACCCCCAGTTCCTGCTCGACGGCCTGGGCGCCCTGACGACGTCGTTCGTGCGGCTGTCGTTCACGCACCCGAACAAGCCGGTCGAGTTCACCGGCCAGGAGTCGCTCGAGGGCGAGGACCTCAAGGAGTACCGCTACCTGCTGGTCCCCATCCGCTTCGCGTCCTGACGCGAGGGCGCGCCCGGTCACGGCCGGGCGCGCACCGGGTGTGACCTGCGAGACGAGCCCACCGGTCGTCAGCACCCTCGTCGCCGCAGGAGAATGGCGGGCGACAAGGACGCCGCGGGACGCGAAGCCGTCCCGGCGGCGGTCGGGCGAGGAGAGGTGGAGCGATGCGGATCGGCCTGGTGGGTCTGGGCAGGATGGGCGCGAACATGCGCGACCGGATGCGGAACGCGGGGATCGAGGTCACCGGCTACGACCGGAACCCCGAGGTCTCCGACGTCGCGTCGCTGGCCGAGCTCGTCGAGGCGCTGCCCGCCGGCGAGCGCGTCGTGTGGGTCATGGTTCCCGCCGGCGCCGTCACGCACTCCGTGATCGAGGAGCTCGGCGGCCTGCTGGCCGAGGGCGACCTGGTCATCGACGGCGGCAACTCGTACTTCGGCGACGACAAGGGCCACGCCGAGCAGCTGGGCGCGAAGGGCGTGCACTTCCTCGACGTCGGCGTCTCCGGCGGCGTCTGGGGCCTGGCCAACGGCTACGGCCTCATGGTCGGCGGCGACGCCGCGCAGGTCGAGCGCGTCATGCCGGTGTTCGACGCGCTGCGCCCCGAGGGCCCCCGCGAGGAGGGCTTCGTGCACGCGGGCGCCGTCGGCGCCGGGCACTACGCCAAGATGGTGCACAACGGCATCGAGTACGGCCTCATGCAGGCGTACGCCGAGGGCTACGAGCTGCTCGCCGCCAAGGACATCGTCACCGACGTCGCCGGCACCATGAAGGCCTGGCAGCGCGGCACGGTCGTCCGTTCCTGGCTGCTCGAGCTGCTGGTCAAGGCGCTCGAGGAGGACCAGGCGTTCGAGGCGATCGACGACTGGGTCGCCGACTCGGGCGAGGGCCGCTGGACCGTGGACGAGGCGATCGAGGCCGCCGTCCCGCTGCCGGTCATCACGGCCGCGCTGTTCGCCCGGTTCCAGTCCCGCCAGGAGCAGTCCCCCGCGATGAAGGCGGTCGCGGCGCTGCGCCAGCAGTTCGGCGGCCACGCGGTGAAGGCCGCGGGCGCCCCCATCTCCGGCGACGCCCCGTCCGGCGTGCGCTCGGAGGGCTGACGCCCCGCCGATGTACGTCTCGCACCTGTCCCTGACGGACTTCCGGTCGTACCACCAGGTCGACCTCACCTTCGAGCCCGGGATCACCGCGCTCGTCGGGCCGAACGGGCAGGGCAAGACCAACCTCGTCGAGGCGATCGGCTACGTCTCGACGTTCTCCAGCCACCGCGTGCCGACCGACGCCCCGCTCGTGCGAGCCGGGGCGTCGGCGGCCGTGGTGCGCTCGCGCATCGTGCGCGCGCAGGACGACGGCTCGGAGCGTGCGCTCGTCATCGAGGCGCAGCTCGGCTCCGGCCGGTCGAACCGCGTGAAGCTCAACGGCGCCCCGTCCCGGGCCCGCGACGTGGTGGGTGCCCTGCGCTCGGTGCTGTTCGCGCCCGAGGACCTGGCGCTCGTCAAGGGCGACCCGGACGGGCGCCGACGGTTCGTCGACGACCTGGCGGTGCAGGTGACGCCCCGGCTCGCGGGCGTGTTCTCCGAGTACGACCGGGTCGTGAAGCAGCGCACCGCCCTGCTCAAGTCCGCTGCCGGGTTCCGGGGGTCCCGGTCGAACCTCGACCTCAGCACCCTCGACGTCTGGGACGCCAAGCTCGCGGAGCTCGGCGCGCACGTCATCGTCGCCCGGCAGGCCGTGGTCGCCGCGCTCGACCCCTACGTCGGGGACGCGTACGAGCGGGTGAGCGACGGCCAGGGCGCCGCGCAGGTCGGCTACCGGTCCTCCCTCGCTGCGGCGCTGGCCGGCGCGGACGCCGACCGCGACACGCTGCCGCCCGTCGCCGGGCCCGCCCAGCCCGGGGCCGACTCCGCCACGCCCGCCCGCGCCGTCGAGGCCCAGATGCTCGAGGCGTTGGCCCGGGTCCGGCCCAAGGAGCTCGAGCGCGGGGTCTGCCTGGTCGGCCCGCACCGCGACGACCTGGTGCTCACGCTCGGGGACCTGCCCGCCAAGGGGTACGCGAGCCACGGCGAGTCCTGGTCCGTCGCCCTGGCCCTGCGGCTCGCGTCCTACGAGCTGCTGACGAACGGCCCGCGGCCCGGCACGACCGAGGACGCCGCGCAGCTGTGGGTCGCGGACTCAGGGCCGGACGGCGAGCCCGTGCTCATGCTGGACGACGTGTTCGCCGAGCTCGACGCGAAGCGGCGCGAGCGGCTGGCCGAGATGGTGGCCGGCGCGCGGCAGGTGTTCGTCACGGCGGCGGTCCCGGGCGACGTGCCCGAGCGGCTGGCCGGCTCGCGCTACGACGTGCTGGCGTCGGAGGTCGCCCGTGTCGCCTGACGACGTGCCCTTCCCCGGGGGCACCGAGGCCGCCGACCGCGGTCCCGCGACGGCCCCGGACGCGGATGACGCCCCGACGTTCGACCCCGCCGTCCCGGTCTCCGAGCAGCTCGAGGTGACGCCGGCCGCCCAGATGGCCCGGCTCTCGCTGGCCCGGTTCCGCTCGGTGGCCCGGTCGAAGGGCTACCGCCCGGGCCAGGCGCCCCGCGCGCGGTCGCCGCTCTCCCCCGCGGAGCTCGGCGGCGCCGGCGTGCACCCGCGCGACCCGCTGACCGTGTCCGCGACGATGGCCTCGCTGTTCCGGGACCGGGGCTGGGTGCAGGAGGTGTCGGTCGGCGGGGTCGTCGGCCGGTGGCGCGAGGTCGTCGGGGACCAGATCGCCGACCACTGCACGCCGGAGACCTTCACCGAGGGGGTGCTGGTCGTCCGGACCGACTCCTCGGCGTGGGCGCAGCAGCTCAAGATGCTGGCCCCGCAGCTCGTCCGGCGGATGGCGGAGGACGTCGGCGAGGGCGTCGTGAAGGACGTGCGGGTGCTCGGCCCGCAGGGGCCGGGGTTCGGCAAGGGCCGCCGCTCCGTGAAGGGCCGCGGGCCCCGGGACACCTGGGGCTGACCGGACGGCGGCTTCCCCGCGCGACGACGCGGCAGAGCGCGTCCACAGGCAGGGCGGTTCGCAGGGGTTTCCGGCGCGGGGCCGGGTACACTGGGAATCGACATCTCTGGCGCGTCTGCGCCGGTCCAGGACGCACGATCTCCGTCGTCGTGGAGTGATCCGCCCTCCCGCGCGGAGGACGGCCGCCTCCGCCGCGTGTGAGAACTGAGGAGCACCACCGCCCGTGGCTGACCAGAGCCCCTCCACCGGACCTGATTCCTCCGCACCCGGGGGGACGGTGAACGGGACTCCCGCCTACGACGCGTCCGCGATCACCGTGCTCGAGGGCCTCGAGGCGGTCCGCAAGCGTCCCGGCATGTACATCGGCTCCACCGGCGAGCGCGGCCTGCACCACCTGGTCTACGAGGTCGTCGACAACTCCGTCGACGAGGCCCTCGCCGGCTACTGCGACCACATCGAGGTCACGCTGCTCGCCGACGGCGGTGTCCGCGTCGTCGACAACGGCCGCGGCATCCCCGTCGCGATCCACCCCACCGAGGGCCGTCCGACGGTCGAGGTCGTCATGACGATCCTGCACGCCGGCGGCAAGTTCGGCGGCGGCGGCTACGCCGTGTCGGGCGGCCTGCACGGCGTCGGCATCTCCGTGGTGAACGCCCTGTCCACCAAGGTGCAGACCGTCGTCAAGCGCGACGGCTACACCTGGGAGCAAGACTTCGCGGACGGCGGCAAGCCGAACGGCGAGCTCCGCAAGGGCGAGGCCACCGAGGAGACCGGCACGTCGCAGACGTTCTGGGCGGACCCCAGCATCTTCGAGACCGTCGAGTACGACTTCGAGACGCTGCGCTCCCGGTTCCAGCAGATGGCGTTCCTCAACAAGGGCCTGCAGATCTCGCTGACCGACGAGCGCCCGCAGCACGGCGACACCGAGGACGAGGTCGCCGGCGACGACACCCCCGCCACGGACGTGCCCGCGGCCCGGACCGTGACCTACAAGTACGACGGCGGCCTGGTCGACTACGTGAAGCACCTGAACTCGGCCAAGAAGGTCGACCTGGTGCACCCCGACGTCATCGACTTCGAGGCCGAGGACACCGAGCGCAAGATCTCGGTCGAGGTCGCGATGCAGTGGACCAGCGCCTACTCCGAGTCGGTGCACACCTACGCGAACACCATCTCCACCACCGAGGGCGGCACGCACGAGGAGGGCTTCCGCGCGGCGATGACCTCCCTGGTCAACCGCTACGCGCGCGACAAGGGCATCCTCAAGGAGAAGGACGACAACCTCACGGGCGACGACATCCGCGAGGGCCTCACCGCCGTCGTGTCGATCAAGCTGGGCGAGCCGCAGTTCGAGGGCCAGACCAAGACCAAGCTGGGCAACACCGAGGCCAAGACCTTCGTGCAGCGCGTGGTCAACGAGCAGTTCGGCGACTGGCTGGACTCGCACCCGAACGAGGCCAAGGACGTCATCCGCAAGGCCATCCAGGCGTCCCAGGCGCGGCTCGCGGCCCGCAAGGCCCGCGAGGCCACCCGCCGCAAGGGCCTGCTCGAGTCCAACTCGATGCCCGGCAAGCTCAAGGACTGCCAGTCCAACAACCCGGCCGAGTGCGAGATCTTCATCGTCGAGGGCGACTCCGCCGGCGGCTCGGCCGTCCGAGGCCGGAACCCGCAGACCCAGGCGATCCTCCCGCTGCGCGGCAAGATCCTCAACGTCGAGCGGGCGCGCCTCGACCGCGCGCTCGGCAACGCCGAGGTCCAGGCGCTGATCACCGCGTTCGGCACCGGCATCGGCGAGGACTTCGACCTGTCCAAGCTGCGGTACCACAAGATCGTCCTCATGGCCGACGCCGACGTCGACGGCCAGCACATCCGGACGCTGCTGCTCACGCTGCTCTACCGGTACATGCCGGAGCTGATCCTCAAGGGCCACGTCTACATGGCGCAGCCCCCGCTGTTCCGCATCAAGTGGTCGAACGCGCCGCACGACTACGTGTACTCGGACCGCGAGCGGGACGCCGTGCTCGCCGACGGCCAGGCCAACGGCAAGCGGATCCCGAAGGACAACGGCATCCAGCGGTACAAGGGTCTCGGCGAGATGGACTACTCGGAGCTCTGGGAGACCACCATGGCGCCGGAGCACCGCACGCTGCTGCAGGTCACGCTCGACGAGGCGGCGGCCGCGGACGAGATCTTCTCGGTGCTCATGGGCGAGGACGTCGAGTCCCGCCGCTCGTTCATCCAGCGCAACGCGCGCGACGTGCGGTTCCTGGACATCTGACCGCGCCCTGACCCTCCGCACGACCCCGGCGCACGCCGCGCGCCGGGTCCGTCCCACCGAAGGACCCTGACCTGTGACTGAGCTGACCGGCGACAACATCGAGCACGGCCGCATCGACCAGGTGGACCTGCAGCTCGAGATGCAGCGGTCCTACCTGGACTACGCGATGGCTGTCATCGTGGGCCGCGCGCTCCCGGACGTCCGCGACGGCCTCAAGCCGGTGCACCGCCGCGTCCTGTACGCCATGTACGACGGCGGCTACCGGCCCGACCGGCAGTTCTCCAAGTGCTCCCGCGTCGTCGGCGACGTCATGGGCAAGTACCACCCGCACGGCGACACGGCGATCTACGACGCCCTGGTCCGCCTGGTGCAGGACTGGTCGCTGCGGTACCCGCTGGTCGCCGGTCAGGGGAACTTCGGCTCCCCCGGCGACGACCCGGCCGCCGCCCCGCGGTACACCGAGTGCAAGATGGCGCCGCTGGCCATGGAGATGGTCCGGGACATCGACGAGGACACCGTCGACTTCCAGGACAACTACGACGGCCGCACCCAGGAGCCGTCGATCCTGCCCTCGCGGTTCCCGAACCTGCTGGTCAACGGCTCCGCCGGCATCGCGGTCGGCATGGCGACCAACATCCCGCCGCACAACCTGCGCGAGGTCGCCGAGGGCGTCCGCTGGCACCTGGACAACCCCGAGGCGTCCAAGGAGGAGCTGCTCGCCGCGCTGCTCACCCGCGTGAAGGGCCCCGACTTCCCCACCGGCGCCACGATCCTCGGCCACCGGGGGATCGAGGAGGCGTACCGGACGGGCCGCGGCTCGATCACGATGCGCGCCGTCGTCGAGGTCGAGGAGATCCAGGGCCGGATCTGCCTCGTCGTCACCGAGCTGCCCTACCAGGTCAACCCGGACACCCTGGCCAAGAAGATCGCCGACCTGGTGCGCGAGAACCGCGTCCAGGGCATCGCGGACATCCGCGACGAGACCTCCGGCCGCACCGGCCAGCGCCTCGTCATCGTGCTCAAGCGCGACGCCGTCGCCAAGGTCGTGCTGAACAACCTGTACAAGCACACCCAGCTGCAGGACACGTTCGGCGCCAACATGCTCGCGCTGGTCGACGGCGTGCCCCGCACGCTCAGCCTCGACGCGTTCATCCGGCACTGGACCACCCACCAGCTCGACGTCATCGTCCGACGGACCAACTTCCGGCTGCGCAAGGCCGAGGAGCAGATCCACATCTACCGCGGCTACCTCAAGGCGCTGGACGCGCTGGACGAGGTCATCGCGCTCATCCGCCGCTCCCCCGACGCCGACGAGGCGCGCTCCGGCCTGATGGCGCTCCTGGACATCGACGAGGTCCAGGCCAACGCGATCCTCACCCTGCAGCTCCGCCGTCTGGCCGCCCTCGAGCGCCAGCGCATCCTCGACGAGTACGCCAAGCTCGAGCAGGAGATCCTCGGCTACCGGGCGATCCTCGAGTCCCCCGAGCGCCAGCGCGGGATCGTGCGCGAGGAGATGGACGAGATCGTCGACAAGTACGGCGACGAGCGCCGCACGACGATCCTGCCCTTCGACGGCGAGGTGTCGGTCGAGGACCTCATCGCCGAGGAGGAGATGGTCGTCACCATCACCCGCGGCGGCTACGCCAAGCGGACCCGCTCGGACAACTACCGGGCCCAGCGCCGCGGCGGCAAGGGTGTGCGCGGCGCGCAGCTGCGCGAGGACGACATCGTCGACCACTTCTTCGTGACGACGACGCACCACTGGCTGCTGTTCTTCACGAACCTCGGCCGCGTCTACCGGGCCAAGGCGTACGAGCTGCCCGAGGGCGGCCGCGACGCCAAGGGCCAGCACGTCGCGAACCTGCTCGCGTTCCAGCCGGGCGAGAAGATCGCCCAGGTCCTGGACCTGCGCGACTACGAGCAGGCCGAGTTCCTGGTCCTCGCGACCAAGCGCGGCCTGGTCAAGAAGACCCGGCTGGCGGAGTACGACTCCAACCGCTCCGGCGGCGTCATCGCGATCAACCTGCGCGAGGACGAGGACGGCCTGCCCGACGAGCTGGTGTCGGCGCGGATCGTGGACTCGGTCAACGACCTGATCCTGGTGTCCCGCAAGGGCCAGTCGCTGCGGTTCACCGCGACGGACGAGGCGCTGCGGCCGATGGGCCGGGCCACGTCCGGCGTCACCGGCATGAAGTTCCGCGCCGACGACGAGCTGCTCGCGATGGACGTCGTCCGCGAGGAGGCGTTCCTGTTCACGGTGACCCAGGGCGGCATCGCCAAGCGCACCGCGCTCACCGTGGAGAACTACCGGGTCCAGGGCCGCGGCGGCCTCGGCATCAAGGTCGCCAACCTCCCCGAGGCGAACGGCGACCTGGTCGGTGCGCTGGTCACGGACGCGGACGACGAGGTGCTGGTCATCATGGAGCGCGGCAAGATCGTCCGCTCCGCGACCTCCGAGGTGAACGCCACGGGCCGCACGACCCAGGGCGTGATCTTCGCCAAGCCCGACAACGGGGACCGGATCATCGCGGTCGCGCGGAACATCGAGCGTCACCTCGGTGACGAGGCGGGTACCGTGGGTGAGTCGGGCGAGCCGGACGTGACCACGTCCGCGGCCCTCGAGGACACCAGCGCCACCACAGCTCCGGACGCCCCGGTGGCTGACGAGACCTCCGAGGAGGACGCGTGACCGACACGCCTCCGTCGATCCCGCCCCGCAAGGGCGACGCCGGCGACAAGCCGACCGGCCGCACCGCCACCGAGCAGGCCGAGCGGGCGACCGCACCGACCGCGAAGAAGGCGCCGGCCGCGGCCTCCCCCGCGGCCAAGGGCCCGGCGGCCAAGGCCACGCCGGCCGCCACCCAGGGCGGGTCCGCGCGCACGTCCGCCGCCGCGGCGACGACCACCACGCAGGAGCCGGTCCGGCCGGCTGCGGCCGCGGGCGGGTCGTCGACCGCCGGTACGGCGGCAGGTGCCGCTGCGGGCACCACCACGCCCAAGCCCGGGGCCGGCAAGGCCGGCGCCACCGCGGCGCGGCCCTCCGGGACCTCCGCGCTCGGCGGCTCCGGCCCGCGCCGGGTGCGGCTCGCGGTCTCGCGCGTCGACCCGTGGTCGGTCATGAAGCTGTCGTTCCTCATGTCCGTCGCGATCGGCATCATGATCGTCGTCGCGACCGCCGTCGTGTGGATCACGCTCGACTCGCTGCACGTCTTCGCGACGATCAACGACCTCGTCACCGAGATCCTCGCCGACTCGAACATCGACCTCATGCAGTACGTCGAGTTCGACCGGGTGCTCTCGATCGCCACGCTGGTCGCAGTCGTGGACATCTTCCTCATCACGGCGCTCGCCACCATCGGCGCGTTCCTGTACAACATCACCGCCGCGCTGGTCGGTGGCGTGCACGTCACCATGACGGACGAGTGACCCCCGGTTTGGGCGGGACGCCCCGGCTGGGGTAGTCTCGTCCGGCACGCCAGCACGCTGGCGTGCGGAGGGCCTATAGCTCAGACGGTTAGAGCGCTTCCCTGATAAGGAAGAGGTCAGAGGTTCAAGTCCTCTTAGGCCCACTCCCGAAGCCCCGTGGAGGAATCCATGAAGAAGCTGCTGCTCCTCGTGGCGGTCGCCGCCGCGGGCTACGTCCTCTGGACGCGGTACGCCGCCGAGCGCGACGACCGCGACCTGTGGGCCGAGGTCACCGACTCGGTCGAGTAGACCTCCGCTCCTCTCCGCCGCCGCCTGCCGCGCGGCCGGAACCCGGCCGTCCCGCCCGCGGGTGGGACAGCACGGGGCCATGGCGCAATTGGTAGCGCACCTGCTTTGCAAGCAGGGGGTTAGGGGTTCGAGTCCCCTTGGCTCCACCAGCACGATCGGCGACGGCCCGGTACCCCAGGGGTTGCCGGGCCGTCGTTCTGTCCGGTGAGCCACGGTCTGCGTGACAGAGGCTGCCGACCACTCGTGTCGACGAACCTCGCCGGCGTCCTGACTCCGGGAGGCACGTGATGCGCGCGGGCGTGGTCGCCGGGACACAGTCGGCAGGCGCGACCTCCTTGCCGGCGACTCCACCCGCGTAGAGCGCGACCGTGCCGACTCTCGCGCGGGGAGGCTCAGAAGGCGCGTGCCATCGCGGTGACAACGTTCGCGGTGATCTGCCACAGCGCCTGACCGTCGGAGATCGCCGACACCACCTTGAGCACGGTGTCCACGGCGGATGGCTTGTTGTCAGCCCTGATGGCCGCGACGACGGCGTCGGCGATCCCCCGCGCACCGTCCTGCGCAAGCGCTGCCGCGATGTGCTCAAGCTGCTCCGTGCTGAGTGACGAGATGGATGCGCGGGTGTGGGGACCCAGTGCCCGTCCGATGCCGGCTGCGACGGAGCGTTCGTCGTACTCGCGTCTCGCCAGGATGACCCTGGTCGGTGCGAGGCAGAGGAAGCGTGCGGCTTGCATCGACCACTGGTCGCTGTATCTGACGACGACCGAGCCCCGCTGGATCAGCTCGGTGACGACGACGTAGGCCTGGTGAGCGTTGAGGCCGCGAGCCCGCCAGTAGCCGCCGACGGGCACCTCGGCGCCCGGCTCGTGCGTGGTCGCGTAGAGGGCGGCGAGGAAGGCCTGAGACTCGAAGTCGATCTTCGCGGGGTCCAGCGCTCCTCGGGTGTGCCGGTGCCGGGCGATCGCCGTGTGCAGCAACCATGCTGCCACGGCAACGGCTCCGAGACCTGCGCCTACGAGTACTGCGAGCCAGTAGTCACTCATGTCCGTCTCCTTGCTCTACGGCCGGTGCACACAGCGGTAGCTGTGTGTGGTGACCGTATTGCGAGGGCCTGACATTCCGGGAGATATGTACGTAAACGAGTGAAATGCCCCGATCAAATGCCGTATATGTCCAGGTTCGGCCAGGCGCGGTCATCGATCCTGCACGACGACGGCCCGGCACCCTCGCGGGTGGCCGGGCCGTCGTCACGGCGTGCTGGAAGGGCTCAGGCGGGCGTGGAACCCTCGTCCGTGCCCGTCGTGCCCGTCGTGCCCGTCGTGCCCTCGGCGGCCGTGTCCGGCTTCTTCGGCGCCGCGCGGCGCGGGGTCGCCTTCTTGGCCGCCTCGGTGACCTTCTCGGTCGCGTCGGCGACGCGCTCCTCGGCGGCCTCGCGGACCTCCGCGACGCGCTCGGCGGCCTTGTGGGTCGCCTCGCGACCACGGGCCACGGCCTCGCCGGCGGCCTGGCCGACCGCGTCGGCGGCGTCGCCCGCGCGGGCGCGGAGCTGGTCGGCGGCGGGGGCCTCGGGCTCCCACGGCTCGGCCCACGGGTCGGTCGTCGTGCGCGAGCGGGTCCATGCGAACACCGCGGCACCGGCGCCGAGGATCGTGGCGAACAGGAAGAAGCGCTTGGCGCCCTTGTGCTGCTTCTTCTCGGCCGCCTTCGCCGCGGCGGCGGCAGCGGCGGTCGCCTTCGCGGCCTGCTTCTTCGCCTTGCCCGAGCCGGTCTCCACGACCTGCTCGACCGTGGCGCCGGCGCGCTCGGCCGCCTCGTTCACGGCCTGCACGAGCTTGGGCAGCAGGTCGTCGACGAGCTTGTCGTGCGCCGTGTCGATGACGGGGCTCGCCTTGACGGCCGCCTTCTCCACGCGGGGGGCCGCGGCCTTGACGCTCTCCTTGTACAGGTGGTCGATGCGCGGGATCAGCCACTCGACGGCGGCCTCCACGCGGGGCTGCGTCCACTCGATGGCGTGTCCGGCGGCGCCCTTGGCGGCGACCGCCGCCTCGCCCGCCTGCACCTTCGCGGTGGCGGCGAGCTTGCCGGCGCCGTCCGCGGCCTTGCTGCCCGCGTCCGCGAGGGCGGCGCCGACGTCGGCGGCCTGGCCCTTCAGGCGCTCGGACGTCAGGTGGTCGGTGACGGTCTCGATCTTGCTCCGTCGGGTCAGGAAGGCCATGTCCACACTCTCCTGCTCGGGCTGGTCAGGTGGCTCCCCACTCTGCCACCGTCCGGCCTCCCGCGCAGGTGGCAGCGCTGTGTTCGTCCGGGGAGAACACCGGTTCCTCACCCGGCCGACCCACACGTCCGCGTGACAGGATGGCGGGCATGCACGCGACCCTGCACACGAACCGTGGCGACATCCGCCTGGAGCTCTTCGAGAACCACGCCCCGAAGACCGTGGAGAACTTCCGCGGCCTCGCGACCGGTGAGAAGGAGTGGACCGACCCGGCGACGGGCGAGCCGCGCACCGGCTCCCCGCTGTACGACGGCGTCATCTTCCACCGCGTCATCGACGGCTTCATGATCCAGGGCGGCGACCCGCTCGGGCGTGGGACCGGCGGCCCCGGCTACACCTTCGACGACGAGATCCACCCCGAGCTGCGGTTCTCCGAGCCGTACCTGCTCGCGATGGCCAACGCCGGCCTCCGCCGCGACCCGATCACGGGCCAGGTGGGCGGCACGAACGGCTCGCAGTTCTTCATCACCGTGACCGAGACGCCGCACCTCAACGGCAAGCACACGATCTTCGGCAAGGTCGTCGACGCGGAGAGCCGCGCCGTCGTGGACGCGATCGCCACCACCCGCACCCGCCCGGGCGACCGCCCGGTCGAGGACGTGGTGATCGAGTCGGTCTCGTTCGAGTCCTGACGCCTCGATGACCCAACCGCAGCCGGGCCCTGCGCCCACACCCCCGCCCGTCTGCCCGCGGCACCCCGACCGCATCGCCTACGTGCGGTGCCAGCGGTGCGGCCGGCCGACCTGCCCGGAGTGCCAGCGCCCGGCTGCGGTGGGCATCCAGTGCGTCGACTGCGTGCGCGACGCGCAGCGCCAGCAGCGTCCGGCGCGGACCGCGTTCGGCGGCCGCGTCACCGGCGGGCGCCCCGTCGTCACGCTCACGCTGATCGGGCTGTGCGTCGTGAGCTACGTGCTCCAGCTCACGAGCGACACCTGGACCCGGGACCTCGCGTTCGCGCCGTTCATCGGCGAGGCCGAGCCGTGGCGGTTCCTCACGGCCGCGTTCCTGCACTCGACCGGCAACATCGCGCACATCGCGTTCAACATGATCGCGCTGTGGTCGGTCGGCCCGTTCCTCGAGGCCTCGCTGGGCCGGTGGCGCTTCCTCGCGCTCTACCTGCTGAGCGCCGTCGGCGGCTCGGTGATGGTGCTGCTGCTGGCCTCGCCGGTCGAGCTGTCCTGGGTGACCGGCGTGGTCGGCGCGTCGGGGGCCGTGTTCGGCCTCTTCGGGGCGGTCCTGGTCGTCCTGCGCCGCGTGGGGCGGTCGGCGGGCGGCATCGTCGCCGTCATCGCCATCAACGCCGTGCTCGGCTTCGTCCTGCCGGGCGTGGCCTGGCAGGCGCACCTCGGCGGCCTGCTCGTGGGCGCCGCGCTCGGCGCTGCCTTCGCCTACGCCCCGCGGGAGCGGCGGACGCTCGTCGCGGTCGGGTCGTGCGCGGCGGTCGCCGTCCTGCTGGTCGGTGCCGCCGTGGTCACCTACGCGGGGGTCTAAGGCCGATCCCCAACGATGCTCACAGGTGTGGAATTACACCGGTGTAGTTATCCACAGGGTTGTGCACCGCTGGGGACAGGGCCGCCGATCGCGCCGATCTGCCGCGGATTCACCGGGGGACGGGCTGGGGACAACCGGGCCCTGCCTGGGGACAGCGGTCGGGGACCGCGCCGCGCGGCGCAGCCGGCACGCGGTCGGCGGGCGCGCACCGGGGTCGGGGCCGGGCAGCGTCGCCGTCCGGCCCGGCCCCGACGGCCCGGTCACTTCCAGCGGGTGGCCATCCCGAGGCCGACCAGCGCGAACGCGAAGCCGATCGCGAGGTTCCACGACCCGATCCCGGGGATCGGGAAGTCGAAGTTCGTCAGGTAGGTGACCACGATCCACACCAGGCCGACGATGAGCAGGCCGCCGAGCACGGGCACGAACCACGGCGGGTTGACCGTGGGGCCGGACGAGCGCTCGGCGGGCGCGGTGTAGTGCGACTTCTGCCGCGTCCTGGACTTGGGCACGGGATGCTCCTGACGTCGACCGTCTTGCTCGGCGGATCCGGCCCGCGCCGCGCTGCGGACGCGCGCGCGGAGCCGCGTGGACGTGGCCTAGCGTAGTGGCGGAGAACCGAGGGGGATGAGCGTGCCCGAGCAGCACTCTGAGCGTCGGGCCCACGGGGTCCACGCGGCGCCGGCAGCGCCGGACGACCCGGGCGCGCCCGGGGCACCGTCCGCAACGCCCGGCGCACCCGCCGGAGCCTCGTCGCCCGCCCAGCCGTCGGCCCGGCTGCGCGCCGCGCGCGAGCACGCGCAGCACCGCATCCAGCGGCACCGCCGGGGTCGCGCGCTGCGCGGCACGCTGTCGATCGGCCTGGTCATGGCGCTGGCGGGCGCGCTGTTCACCGCGAACGCCCGGCTCGCCAGCGGGACCGACACCCGGCAGCCGCAGGACCTCGCCGGGCTCCAGGCCAACGAGGACGTCCGCCGCGAGCGACTCGCCGACCAGGTGGCCGCGCTGCGGTCCGAGGTCGACGCCCTCACCCAGACCCAGACCGACTCGGTGGGCCTCGAGTGGCAGTCGGCCGGCGAGGCGTTCGACATCGCCTCCGGCAAGGTGGCCGTGACGGGGACGGGCATCACCGTGAGCCTCGACGACGCCCCCGCGGACGGGCCGCGGCCGGCCGGCGCCGGCCCGGACGACCTCGTCGTGCACCAGCAGGACCTCCAGGCGGTCATCAACGCCCTGTGGGCCGGGGGAGCGGAGGCGATGGCCCTCATGGACCAGCGCGTCATCTCCACCAGCGCGTTCCAGTGCATCGGCAACGTGCTGTCGCTCCAGGGTCGCCGGTACTCGCCCCCGTACGTCGTCACCGCCGTGGGCGACCCCGAGGAGCTGCTCGACGCGCTCGCCGGGGACCCCGCCGTCCGCGCCTACCGGTCCTGGGTGGACGCCGTCGGGCTCGGGTACCAGGTCACCCGCCCCGAGCAGGGCGTGCAGGTGCCCGCCTACGATGGCTCGGTCGACATGCGGTACGCCAGCGTGCCGTCCGGCACCGAGGTCCTCCCGGGTCTCGTCGCCGACGGGAGCACCGCCACGAGCACCGGGGCGGGCCCCGCCGCGCGTCAGGAGGACACCGAGGGATGAGCGGGACCGAGATCACCCGGCCCGACGCGGACGGCCGCGACGCCGGCCCGGGCGGGTCCGGCGCGCGCGGGTCCGGCGCGCGCGGGTCCGGCGCGGGCGGAGGGCGGCGCGCG
>NZ_JAHVCI010000005.1:0-115988 GCF_019265565.1 Cellulomonas sp. PS-H5 | reverse complement strand
TGTCGCGAGGCCCTCCGACGCAGCCGAGAGTTGCCATCTCGGTGGGGACGCGCGCGGGGGTGGGAGCGACGGGGGGCGGCGCGGGCGCGGGCGGCGCGGGCGCGGGCGGTGGGCCCGGGGGTCACCGGGCGCGGGCGCCCGCCGGCGGGGCGACCGCGGCAGGGGTCGGAGCCTCCGCCCCGTCGCGCCGCGCGACCAGCCGCGCCCCCCAGCGCAGCGCCTCGGCGACGACCAGGTACCCGAGTGCGGCGAGCAGGCACACACCCCACTGCTGCAGGGAGAGGTCCGTGGTGCCGAACAGCCGCTGCAGCAGCGGGATCGACGTCACCAGCACCGTGAGCCCGAGGACCACGAGCACCAGCGTGACGAACCGCGCGTTCGCCACCGTCTCGGCGCGCAGCACGCTGCGGAACCGGTCGCGCCACTCCGCCGCGACGACCACGTGCACCAGCGACATCGCCGTCAACCCCATCGTGGTGGCGACGAGCAGCCCGTACCGCGGCTCGGCCCAGGCGACGACCAGCAGCACGGCCACGGCGACGAGCACCCCGTCGACCGCGAGCCGGGCGCCGAGGCCGCGTCCGAGCACGGGGGCGTCCGCGGCCCGCGGGCGCCGGCGCATGAGGTCGGAGGCCGGCGCGTCGAACCCGAGCCCGATCGCGAGCACCACGTCGATCGCGAAGTTGATCCACAGGATCTGCAGCGGCGACAGCGGCACGCCGCCGGCGACCGAGAACACCCCGGCCCCGACGAACGTGAGGATGAACCCGACCAGCACCACCATCTGGAACCGGATGTAGCGCATGAGGTTGTCGTACAGGCCGCGGCCGCGCTCGACGGCGGTGACGATCGTCGCGAAGTTGTCGTCGGTGAGGATCATCTCGGCGGCGTCCTTGGTGACCTCGGTGCCGGTGATGCCCATCGCCACACCGATGTCGGCCCGGGTCAGCGCGGGCGCGTCGTTCACGCCGTCGCCGGTCATCGCGACCACCTGGCCCCGGCGCTTGAGCACGTCGACCAGCCGGACCTTGTCCTGCGGGGCGACCCGCGCGACGACGCCGATGCTGTCGACCTCGGCCTCCAGCCGCTCGTCGGGCATCGCGGCGAACTCGGCCCCGGTCAGCGCGCGGCCCTCGATGCCGAGCTGCCCGGCGATGGCGGCGGCCGTGGTCACGTGGTCGCCCGTGATCATCCGGACCCGGATGCCGGCGTCCTTGCACGCGGCGATCGCGTCCCGGGCCTCCTTGCGCGGCGGGTCGACGATCCCGACCAGCGCGAGCAGCTCCAGGCCGTCGACCAGGTCGAGCAGCTCCCCCGCGAGGTCCGCCTGCCCCACGTCCTTCTGGGCCAGCGCGAGCACCCGCATCCCCTCGCCGGCCAGCGCGTCGTTCTCCGCCTCGACCCGCTCCCGCAGGTCGCCGATGGGCCGGGTGCTGCCGTCGGCGTCGCGGTAGTGCGTCGCCCGCGCCAGCAGCACGTCGGGGGCGCCCTTGACGTAGCAGCGCACCGCCGCCACCCCGTCGACCTCGACGTCGTGGAACGTCGCCATCAGCTTGTACGCCGCGTCGAACGGCACCTCGGCGACCCGCGGGTACGCCCGCCGGGTCTCCTCGACGTCCAGCCCGCCCTTCGCGGCGAGCACGACCAGCGCGCCCTCCGTCGGGTCGCCGACCAGGTCGCCGTCGCGGACGGTCGCGTCGCTCGCGAGCGCCATCGGCAGCAGGAACGGCTCCAGCCGGACCTCGGGGCCGCCGCCCGTGGCGAGGATCCGCCCGGTGGTCGCGTAGCCCTCGCCGTCGACCCCGTACCGCCGGCCCGCGAGCACCAGGCGCCGCGCCGTCATCTGGTTGAGCGTGAGCGTGCCGGTCTTGTCCGAGCAGATCGCCGACGTCGCCCCCAGGGTCTCGACCGAACGCAGCCGCTTCACGATCGCGCCGGCGCCCGCGAGCTCCCGGGTGCCGAGCGACAGCAGCATGGTCACGACCGCGGGCAGGCCGGTGGGGATGGCGGCGACCGCCAGGCTGATGCCGACCAGGAACAGGGTGTCGAAGTCCTCGCCGCGCGCGAGGCCGAGCACGATCACGAGCACCAGGGCGACCGCGGCCATCAGCGTGATGATCACCGTCAGCCGGTTCAGCTGGCGGGTCAGCGGGGTCTCGTCGGTCTCGACCGCGCCGAGCATCCCGGAGATCCGGCCGACCTCGGTCGCCATGCCGGTCGCCGTCACCACCATCTCGCCGCGGCCGCGCGTGACCTGGGCGTTCATGTAGGCCATGTCGACGCGGTCGCCCAGCGGGACGGCGTCGCCGGTCACCGGGTCGACCGACTTCGGCACCGGGGTGCTCTCGCCGGTCAGGCCGGCCTCCTCGATCTCGAGCGACGCGGCGACGACGAGCCGGCCGTCCGCGGGCACCTTGTCCCCCGCCTCGAACCGGACCACGTCGCCCGGCACCAGCTGCTCGGCCGGCACCTGCAGCACCTGGCCGTCCCGCAGCACCCGGGCCGTCATCACCAGCATGGTGCGCAGCGCCGCCACGCTCTCGGCCGCCTTCCCCTCCTGGTGCAGGCCCATGAGCGCGTTGACCACCGTGAGGGCCAGGATCACCAGCCCGGTGCCGAGGTCGCGCAGGGCGACCATGCTCACCACCGCGGCGCCGACCAGGACCAGCTGCATGAGGTCGGCGTACTGCCGGGCGAAGGCGCGCCACGTCGGCTCGGGCTTCTCCTCCGCCAGCGCGTTCGGCCCGTGCTCCCGCAGCCGGTCGGCCGCCTGGGCCGTCGTCAGCCCGCGCGCCGGGTCGACCCCGAACGCCGCGCACGTCTCCGCCACGGTCGCGGCGTGCCACTCCCGCGCCGGCACCTGGGTCGTCGTCATGTCCCCGCCCGTCGCCGCGTGGGCGCCCGGCGGCGCCCCCTCGACCACGGTCGTCGGGGCGTCGGCGGACCGGCGTCACCCGGGGCGGGTGATCGGGGCCTCGCTCACCCTCGGCGGGTGTGACGCCGCAGGTCGCGGCCCGGCACCGTGGTCACCGGGCCGGTCACGGACGCGGTCGGCCGCGGCTCGAGCGAGAGGTGGGACCGTGAACGACTTCTGGGACTGGTTCTGGCTGATGATCTGGTGGTTCCTGTTCGTCGCCTACCTCGTGCTGCTGTGGCAGATCTGCGGCGACCTGTTCCGCGACCGCGACCTGAGCGGCTGGTGGAAGGCGCTCTGGATCGTCGCGCTGGTCGTGGTGCCGTGGCTGTCCATGCTCGTCTACGTCATCGCACGCGGTCGGGGCATGGCGGAGCGGCACGCGGCGGCGATCGCGAGCGCGCGCCGAGAGACGGACGCGTACATCCGTCAGACGGCCGGCAGGTCGCCGGCCGACGAGATCGCGGACGCCAAGGCCCTGCTGGACCAGGGCGTCATCGACACCGAGGAGTTCGGCCGCCTGAAGGCGCGGGCCCTCGCGGCGTGACCGGCCGACCCGCGGCGTGCCCTCAGTGCTCGGGCTCGTCGCGGGTCGGTGCCTCGCCGTCGTGGTCGTCGGGCAGCGGGTCCGGGTCGACGTCGAGCGTCGGCACGTCGGGCTGCTGCGGGTCGAAGCTGTCGGGGACGTCCTCGCTCATGCGACCACGCTGCCACCGCACCGTACGGAGCGCACGGCGTCAGCGCAGCAGGCCCGCCAGGACGCGCTCGGCGTCCGAGCCCGCCGGGACCGGCAGGTCCAGGGCCGCGTCGCCGGACCGCAGGGTCACGACCACGACGCCCGCGTAGACCGGGTGGGGTACGGCGCGCACGTCGGTGAGCCGCTCGAGCGGCAGCACCACCCGGGACTCGGAGTGCACCGGCGTGCGGCCGCGCGCGAGCCACGTGCGCCGGCCGAACACCTGCAGCTCGCGCCCGTCCGACGCGACGACGGCCGCCTGCACCGTCATCGGGTGCAGCAGGTGCACGGCCCGGGACACCCCGCCGCGCAGCGGCACCACGGTCCGCCGGGGGTGCGCCGCGAGCGCCCGCAGCCCCGGCTCCCGGTCCGCGACCTCGCGGTACGCCGACACCAGGCCGATCTCCTTCTCCCCCAGCGCCCGCCGGTCGAGCCGCCCGAGCCCGGGCGCGCCCGCCGTGGGATCCCGCGGGGCCGGGTCGCCGGACGTCGGCACGGGCCAGGCGAGCGCGCGCAGCGTGTCGACGAACCCCTCGACCACGTCGGCCGACGAGCCGCTGAACCGCACCGCGACCGACGGGCCGGCGAGCGCGTGCACCGTCAGCCGCCCGTCCAGCAGGTCGACGCTCGTCCCGACGGCGGCGACCTGGTCGTACGGCACCTCGACCACGTCGTACCCGCGGCCGGCCGCGGTCCGGGATGCGCCGCGGCCGCGCGACGCGGGGTCGCCGCCGGTCCGCCGGCTCAGCGCGGTGAACCGGTCCGGGCCGAGCACCAGCAGGTGGTCGTAGAGGTCCATGTCGGGGGTGGCGTCCCGGCGGGCGATGTCGCGGGGCACCTTGAGCACCAGCCGGCTCCCCGCCAGGTCCACCGGGTGGTCCCGGTAGAGCGGCGGGACCTCCTCCGCCGTGCGCACCGGGTCCACCCAGGGCCCGAACGCGTCGTACTCCGGGGTGCTCGGTGCGTCGTCCCCGCCCCGCCCCTGCCGCTGCGCCGTCGCCGCGTTCATCGTCCGCCTCCTCGCGATCCCGAGCTGCTCGCCCTGCCACCAGCATCCTCCTCCGCGGCCCCGGCTGCCGCCGAGACGGCACCTCTCGGCTGTGCGCGGCGCCCTTCTCGCAGCCGAGAGGTGCCGTCTCGGCACACGCGGGGCTTCCGCGCCGCACCCGAGCCGCGCCATGATGCGGCCGGGGAGCCGCGATCCCCGGGTGCCACCGTGCGAGACCCCCGCGTCGGGCACGCCCAGCCGGGCTGCTCACCGTCCGTCCCACCATCCCACCACCCTGGGAGCACCTCATGACCGCACCGCTGCCCGCCGGCGCCCCGGACACGATCGTCCTGGTGCACGGCCTCTGGATGACCCCGCGCTCGTGGGAGCACTGGGTCCCGTACTACGAGGCGAAGGGCTACCGGGTGCTCGCGCCCGCGTACCCGGGCTTCGAGGTCGAGGTCGAGGCCCTGCGCGCGGACCCGTCCGTGATCGCGGCGCTCACCGTGCCCGACACCGTCGACCACCTCGCCGGGATCATCGAGGGCCTCGACGCGCCGCCGATCATCATCGGGCACTCGTTCGGCGGGACCCTGACCCAGCTGCTGCTCGCCCGCGGGCTCGGCGCCGCCGGGGTCGTCATCGACTCGGCGCCCACCGAGAACGTGTACGTGACGCCGCCGTCCCAGCTGCGGGCGCTGCTGCCGACGTTCACGCACCCGTCGACCCGGCACGAGGCCGTGTCGTTCACGCCCGAGCAGTTCCACTACGCGTTCGCCAACACGCTGAGCCGCGAGGACTCCGACGCCGCCTGGGAGCGGTACGCCATCGGGGCGCCGGGCTCCTGGCTGTGGGCGTACGGGCTGATCGCCAACTTCAAGCCGGGCCACCAGGAGACCTGGGTCGACTACGACGCGGACCGCGCGCCGCTGCTGTTCCTCGCCGGCGGGGAGGACCACATCATGCCGCCGTCGGTGAACCGCGGGAACGCGAAGAAGTACGGCAGGTCCCCCGCGATCACCGAGTACGTCGAGATCCCGGGCCGGTCGCACTGGACCTGCGCCGAGCCGGGCTGGGAGTCCGTCGCGGACCGGGCGCTGGAGTGGGCCGTCGCGCACGCGGTCCGGCCGGCGGTCGAGGCGGGCTGACGACGCCGACCCGCGGCGCGCCCGGCGCCCGTGCCCGACCGCCTCAGCGCTCGAGCACCCAGCCGGGTCGCCGCGGGTCGTCCACCCGGACCACCACGTCCGCGGTGCGCTCCGGCTCGGCCTCCGCGCGGTACCGCTCCTCGGCGAGCAGCCGCCACGCGTCGGCCGGCGCCGTGCGCCGCGCGAGGGTGTCGGGCCGCACCGCGAGGTGCACGGTCAGGTCCGCGGGCAGCCACCGCCCGAGCAGCAGGCCCCCGTCCAGCAGCAGCACCGTGCCAGGGGCGGTCGGCACGCGCGTCGCGCGGGCCGAGCGTTCGCGCGCCGCGTCCCACAGCGCGGGCAGGTAGGTGCCGTTCCCGCCTGGCCCGAGCGGGTCCAGCACCTCGCGGATCAACGCGCCGGAGTCCAGGGCGTCGTCGAGCAGGGCGTCCGGGTCCTGTCGCCCGTGCTCGAACCGCACGCCCGCCGGGCGCAGGAAGTCCCCCGCGCTCACCCGGACCGCGGCGTGCCCACGGGCGCGCAGCGGCTCGACGAGCGCGTCCGCCAGCGCGCCCGGGGCCGTCGGCGGCGCCCCGTCGAGCAGCACCCGCCAGCGCCGGTCCGGGCCGTCCGCCGCGCGCGCCGCGGCCAGCCCGTCGACCACCCGCTCCACAAGCCGCTCGACCAGGACCTCGGGGCTGACGGGCTCGACGCGCACCGGGACAGTCTGCCGCGCGCGCCGAGCCGGGGCCCGGTCAGCTGCCGGAGCGCACCACGCCCTTGATGAACGCCGCCTGCCCCGCGTGCTCCAGCACGTCGCCGAGGACGCTCACCAGCCGCACGCCGACCGTGACCGGCGGGTCCCAGCGCTCGTCGACCACGCGGCCCAGGTCCTCCTCGGACAGCCGGCCGAGGTAGGCGTCGGTCGCGGCCCGGGTCGCGTCCGCGTAGGCGCGCAGCAGGCCGCCCTCGACGCGCACCTGCGCCACCTCGTCCGGGCCCTGGCCGTAGCCGGTCGCGTCCGTGTCGAACGGCAGGCCGAACTGCTCGGCGAACCCGTCGGCCGTCCACACCTGCTCCGTGCCGGCGACGTCGGCCACCTGCGCGTCCTCGACCCGCGCCAGGTGCCACACCAGCCAGGCGATCGTGTTCGCCTCCGGCCCGAGCCGGGCCGTGAGCTCGTCCTCCCCCAGCCCGTCGAGCACCCCGTGCACCAGGTCGCCGATCCGGCCGAACCCGTCCTGCAGCACCGCCACGCCGTCCACACGCACTCCCCTCGCCGGCCGCCGCGCGGGCGGCCCCTCGTCGCCGGTCCTCACGACCGTATGCCGAGGTGGTGACACGTGCGCGCGGGGCGGCGCTCGGCCCGCGCCGGGCTCAGTCCCCGGCGGCCTCCGCGCGGTCCCGCACGCCGCGGAGCATCCGCTCGGTCATGAGCAGGCTGACCCAGGACACGCCCTCGACCATCCAGCGCGCCCACGGCTCCCGGTACCCGTACCGCTCGCGCACGACCAGGCGGCAGCTGCCCGGCATCGGCCCCGGCCGCAGCACGAACGCCCACGCGAAGTCGAACGGCGGCACGTCCTCGTCCGGGAGCGACGGGCCCGCCCCGTGCAGCACGAGCGCGTGCGGCGCGTCGAGCACCGCGACCGCCAGGCCGACCTGGGGGGCGAGCCGCACCTCGTCGCCGACCGCGAGCTCCTGCCAGCGCGGCTCGATCCGGTCGGCACTGGTGATGCCGAGGCCGACCAGGCCCTCCAGGGCGTCGTAGCTGTAGAACCCGCCGCGCCCCTGACCCAGCTGCACCAGCCAGGGCCACACCCGCTCGGCCGGGGCGCGCACGATGATCGCCCGGGTCGCGACCAGGTCCGCGTCCGGGACCAGGTCGTCCCCAGGCAGCCCGACCGAGCGCTCCACCTGGGACGCGCCCCAGTGCAGCGCCCGCCCGCGGGCGAGGGAGTAGCCGACGGCCGCCGTGGCCGCGATCGCGAGCGCGCGCACCGCGCGGTGGGAGGTCATGCGCTCCACGCAACACCGTCTCGCACCCGGGCACCAGGGCCCCTGGTCCCACGCCACCCGCCCGCCGCAGCGCCGAGTCTCCACATCACGCCTGCGGTTGCGCCCCCGCGCAGAGGCCCGGAACGGAGACTCGGCGGCACCGCGCGGCGCGGCCCGGCGCGGCACGCGCGAGGGGCCCCGCAGCGCGCGTGCGCTGCGGGGCCCCTCGACGTGCGGGACGCGGTACGTCAGGCCACGCGGCCCGAGGCGTCGTCGCCGATCTTGTGCACGATGATCGAGTTGGTCGACCCGACGACGCCGACCGGCGTGCCGGCCACGACGACGACGTAGTCGCCCACCTCGGCGAGGCCCTGCGCGCGCAGGGTGGACTCGACCTGCTGGACCATCGCGTCGGTGTGCTCGACCTGCGGCACCTCGTACGTCTGCGTGCCCCAGCTGAGCGACAGGGTGTTGCGGACCGAGGTCTGCGGGGTGAACGCCAGCAGCGGGATGGACGAGCGCAGGCGGGACATGCGGCGCGCGGAGTCGCCGGACTGCGTGAAGGTCACGAGGTACTTCACGCCGAGCGTCTCGCCGATCTCGGCCGCCGCGCGGGTGATCGCGCCACCGCGGGTGTGCGGGGTCGAGCCGAGCGGGGCGATGCGTTCCCGGCCGAGCTCCTCGGTCGCCTCGATGATCCGCGCCATGGTGCGCACGGTCTCGATCGGGTACTCGCCCACGGAGGTCTCGCCGGACAGCATGACCGCGTCGGCGCCGTCGAGCACCGCGTTGGCGCAGTCGGAGGTCTCGGCGCGGGTCGGGCGCGGGTTGTTGGTCATCGACTCGAGCACCTGGGTGGCGACGATGACCGGCTTGGCGTTGCGGCGGGCCAGCTCGACCGCGCGCTTCTGCACCAGCGGCACCTGCTCCAGCGGGAGCTCGACGCCGAGGTCGCCGCGGGCGACCATGATGCCGTCGAACGCGTCGACGATCTCGGCCAGGGCCTCGACGGCCTGCGGCTTCTCGACCTTGGCGATGACCGGGACGACCCGGCCCTCCTCCTCCATGATCCGGCGGACGTCGTCGTAGTCGGCGGCGTTGCGGACGAAGGACAGGGCGATGATGTCGGCGCCGACGCGGAGGGCCCAGCGCAGGTCCTCCTCGTCCTTCTCGCTCATCGCGGGCACGGAGACGGCCACGCCGGGCAGGTTGATGCCCTTGTTGTTGGAGACCGGGCCGGCCACCTCGACGCGGGTGACGACGCGCGGGCCCTCGACGGCGGTGACGCGCACGAGGACGCGGCCGTCGTCGATCAGCAGCGGGTCGCCCACGCGGGCGTCGCCGGCCAGGCCCTTGTGGGTGGTGGAGACGAGCTCCTTGGTGCCCGGCACGTCCTCGGTGGTGATGGTGAAGGTGTCACCCTCGTTGAGGTAGTGCTTGCCCTCGACGAACCGGCCGAGGCGGATCTTCGGGCCCTGGAGGTCGACCAGGACGGCCACGGAGCGGCCGGAGGCCTTCGCGGCGGCGCGCACGTTGTTGTACACGCGCTCGTGCACCTCGGTGTCGCCGTGGCTGCGGTTCAGCCGCGCCACGTCCATCCCGGCGTCGACAAGGGCCTGGATCTGCTCGGCGGACTCCGTGGCGGGGCCGATGGTGCAGACGATCTTCGCTCTACGCATGGGGGAAAGCCTAGGCCTTTCGTGACAGACGGTTCGGACCGAACGTCCTGGTGGGCCGGGCCCGCCGGACGTGCGCGGTTGATGGTCTACGGACGCATCGCCACGGTGCTCGCGGTGACCGGAGCAGGCAGGGCGGTGCTGCCAGACAGGTCAGAGTCTACGGCCGCCGCGGCGGCCCGACCCTCCGCCACGGCCCAGACCACGAGCGACTGCCCCCGGCCGGCGTCCCCCGCCACGTAGACACCCGGGACCTCGGTCCCGAAGTTCGCGTGACGTTCGACCGTTCGTCGCCCGCCGATCACCAGCCCGAGCTGCGTCAGGAGGGGCGAGGGCTCCGGTCCCGTGAACCCCAGGGCCAGCAGCACGAGCTGCGCGGGCAGCTCGCGGTCGGTGCCCGGCACCGGCTCGGGCCGGCCGTCCACCACGCGGACGTCGCGCACCCGCAGCGCCCGGACCCGGCCGTCGGCGTCGCCCAGCACCTCCTCGGTGGTGACCGCGTAGGCGCGCTCGCCGCCCTCCTCGTGGGCCGAGGAGACGCGCAGCAGCAGCGGCCACACCGGCCACGGGTCCGCGTCCCGGCGGGCGGACGGTGGCTCGGGCATGATCTCCAGCTGCGTGACCGACCGCGCGCCCTGCCGCAGGGCGGTCCCGAGGCAGTCGGCCCCGGTGTCCCCGCCGCCGATCACGACGACGTCCAGCCCGGTCGCGAGCGGCTGGCCGGGCACCGGCTCCCCGCCCGCCACGGCGGCGCGGTTGGCCGGGACCAGGTAGTCCATCGCCGGCAGCACGCCCGCGAGGTCCCGGCCCGGGACGGGCAGGTCGCGGGGCACGGTCGAGCCGACGCACACCAGCACGGCGTCGAACCGCGCGCGCAGCTCCTCCCCCGTGACGTCCACCCCGACGTCGACCCCGCACCGGAACCGGGTGCCCTCGGCGCGCATCTGGTCCAGCCGGCGGTCCAGGACGCGCTTCTCCAGCTTGTACTCAGGGATGCCGTACCGCAGCAGCCCGCCCGGCGCGTCGGCGCGCTCGTGGACGACGACGGTGTGCCCGGCCCGGGTCAGCTGCTGCGCGGCCGCGAGCCCCGCCGGGCCGGACCCGATCACGGCCACGGTCTGCCCGGTGAGCCGCTGCGGCACCTGCGGCGCGACGAGCCCGCGGTCGAACGCCTCCTCCGCCACCGCGAGCTCCACCTCGCGGATCGTCACCGCCTCGTCGTGCAGGCCGAGGACGCACGACGCCTCGCACAGCGCCGGGCAGACCCGGCCGGTGATCTCCGGGAACGAGTGCGTCGCGTGCAGCCGCTCGGCGGCGTCGGCCCACTGCCCGCGCCAGGCGAGGTCGTTCCACTCGGGCGCGAGCGCCCCGAGCGGGCAGGCGTGGTGGCAGAACGGCACCCCGCAGTCCATGCACCGGGACGCCTGCCGCTGGACGCGCGCCACGTCCTCGGGGTGCCCGGCGCGGTGGCCGTGCACCTCCCGCCAGTCCAGGAGCCGCACCGGCACGGGGCGGTTGGGCGGGGTCTCGCGCGCGCGGTGGGTGAGGAAGCCCTTGGGGTCGGCCATGCCCGGTGACGCTAGGCGCCGCGCCCGGCGACCGGGTGGGCCGGACGTCCCGCACGCACGACGCCCGCCGGCCCCAGGTGCGGGGCGGGCGGGCGTCGTGGCGGACCGGCGTGGCGCGGGCTCAGGCCCGGAGCGCCACCGTCCCCGCCGTGACCGGCGCGGGCAGCTCGGTGCTGCCGCCCAGGTAGGTGTCCACCGCGGCGGCCGCGGCACGACCCTCGGCGATGGCCCAGACGATGAGCGACTGGCCGCGGCCCGCGTCGCCGGCGACGAACACGCCGGGGACGTTGGTGGCGAAGTCGTCCGACCGCGCCACGGTGCCGCGGGCCGTCAGGTCCACGCCGGCCTGACCGACGAGCTCCTCGGTCTCCGGGCCGGTGAAGCCCATCGCGATGAGGATCAGGTCCGCCGGGATGTCCCGCTCGGTGCCGGCCGTCGGGACGCGGCGGCCGTCGGGCAGGTACTCGGTGGTCGCCAGCCGCAGGTGCGTGACCCGGCCGGACTCGTCGCCCAGGAACGCGACGGTCGACGCGAGGTAGTCGCGCCGGCCGCCCTCCTCGTGCGAGGACGACACCTCGAACAGGACCGGGTCGGTCGGCCACGGCGCGTTCGCCGGCCGCTCGGTCGGCGGCTGCTTGCCGATGGCGAGCGTCGTGACGGACGCGGCGCCCTGGCGCAGCGCGGTGCCGACGCAGTCCGAGCCGGTGTCGCCGCCGCCGATGACCACGACGTGCTTGCCCGCCGCGTCGATGGCGTCCGGGACGTCCTGGCCGGCGACGAGCTTGTTCGACCGGGACAGGTACTCCATCGCGGGGTGGATGCCGGCCAGGTCGCGGCCGGGCAGCGGCAGCTCGCGCGGCACGGTCGAGCCGGTGGCGACCACGACGGCGTCGTACCGGGACCGGAGCTGCGCCCAGGTGATGTCCCGGCCGATCGCGACGTTCGGGCGGAACCGGGTGCCCTCGGCGGCCATCTGCTCGAGCCGGCGGTCGATGTGCCGCTTCTCGAGCTTGAAGTCCGGCACGCCGTACCGGAGCAGGCCGCCGATCGCGTCGTCCCGCTCGTACACCGCGACGGTGTGCCCGGCGCGGGTCAGCTGCTGGGCGGCCGCGAGCCCGGCGGGCCCCGAGCCGACCACGGCGACGGTGTGCCCGGAGAGGCGCTGCGGCACCTGCGGGTGCACGAGGCCCCGGTCGAAGGCCTCGTCGATGATCGAGACCTCGATGTTCTTGATCGTCACCGCGGGCTGGTTGATCCCCAGCACGCAGGCCGACTCGCACGGGGCCGGGCAGATCCGGCCCGTGAACTCCGGGAAGTTGTTCGTGGCGTGCAGGCGCTCGATCGCGTCGGCCCACTGGCCGCGCCACACCAGGTCGTTCCACTCGGGGATGAGGTTCCCCAGCGGGCAGCCGTTGTGGCAGAACGGGACGCCGCAGTCCATGCAGCGGCCCGACTGCTGGTGCAGCAGGGTCGCCGACTGCGGGTCGTCCTGGGCGCTGCGGTGCTCGTGCACCTCGCGCCAGTCCATGAGCCGCAGCGGCACCGGACGGTTGGCGGGCAGCTCGCGCTCCCGCACCTTCATGAAGCCGCGGGGGTCAGCCACGAGCCACCTCCAGGATGCCCTCCCACACGCCGGGCGCGCTCGGGTCGAGGCCGTCGGCCTCCGCCTTCGCCAGCGCCGCGCGGACGCGGGAGTACTCGGTCGGCCGCACCCGGGTGAACCGGGCGCGGGTCGCCGCGGGGTCGGCGAGGAGCTCGGCCGCGACGCGCGACCCGGTCTCCTCCGCCTGCCGCCGCAGCAGGTCGGTCACCAGCGCCGCGTCCTCGTCGTCGAGCGGGTCGAGACCCAGCTCGCCCGCCGCGACGGCCTGGACGTTGACGCGCTCGGGCTTGAGGTCGAGCACGTAGGCCGTGCCGCCCGACATGCCCGCCGCGAAGTTGCGGCCGGTCCGGCCGAGCACCAGGACGGTGCCGCCGGTCATGTACTCGCAGCCGTGGTCGCCCACGCCCTCGACGACCAGCGTCGCGCCGGAGTTCCGGACGCCGAACCGCTCGCCGACGACGCCGCGCAGGAACATCTCCCCCGACGTGGCGCCGTAGCCGATGACGTTGCCGGCGATGACGTTGTGCTCGCCGCTCAGCACCGCGTTGCGGTCGGGTCGCACGACGATCCGGCCGCCGGACAGGCCCTTGCCGACGTAGTCGTTGGCGTCGCCCTCGAGGCGCAGCGTGATGCCGCGCGGGACGAACGCGCCGAACGACTGCCCGGCCGACCCGGTGAGCGCGACCTCGATCGTGCCGTCCGGCAGGCCCGCGCCGCCGTACCGGCGGGTGACCTCGTGGCCGAGCATCGTGCCGACGGTGCGGTTGACGTTGCGGACCGGCAGCTCGATGCGCACCGGCCGCGCGTCCTCCAGGGCGTCCGCCGCCATCGCGATGAACTGGTTGTCCAGCGCGCGGTCGAGGCCGTGGTCCTGGTCCTGCACGTGGTGCAGGGCCGAGCCGGGGAGCGGCTCGGGGACGGCGAGCACCGGCGTCAGGTCGAGGCCCTGCGCCTTCCAGTGCTCGACGGCCTTGCGCGAGTCCAGCAGCTCGACGTGGCCGACGGCCTCCTCGATGCTCCGGAAGCCGAGCTCCGCGAGCAGCTCGCGGACCTCCTGCGCGATGAACTCGAAGAACGTCACCACGAACTCCGGCTTCCCGGTGAACCGGGACCGCAGCTCGGGGTTCTGCGTGGCGACGCCCACGGGGCAGGTGTCGAGGTGGCAGACGCGCATCATGATGCAGCCCGACACGACCAGCGGCGCCGTCGCGAAGCCGAACTCCTCGGCGCCGAGCAGCGCGCCGATGATGACGTCGCGGCCGGTCTTGAGCTGGCCGTCGACCTGGACCACGACGCGGTCGCGCAGGTCGTTGAGCACGAGGGTCTGCTGGGTCTCGGCCAGGCCGATCTCCCAGGGCGTGCCGGCGTGCTTCAGCGACGTCAGCGGCGAGGCGCCCGTGCCGCCGTCGTGGCCCGAGATGAGCACGACGTCGGAGTGCGCCTTGGCCACGCCCGCCGCCACGGTGCCCACGCCGAACTCGCTGACGAGCTTGGTGTGGATCCGCGCCCGCGGGTTCGCGTTCTTGGCGTCGTGGATCAGCTGCGCCAGGTCCTCGATCGAGTAGATGTCGTGGTGCGGCGGCGGCGAGATCAGGCCGACGCCCGGCGTCGAGTGCCGGGTCTTCGCGACCCACGGGTACACCTTGGGACCGGGCAGCTGGCCGCCCTCGCCCGGCTTGGCGCCCTGGGCCAGCTTGATCTGGATGTCGTCCGCGAACGTCAGGTACTCCGACGTCACGCCGAACCGGCCGGACGCGATCTGCTTGATCGCCGAGCGCCGCTCCGGGTCGTGCAGCCGGTCCGGGTCCTCGCCGCCCTCGCCGGTGTTCGACTTGGCGCCGAGCCGGTTCATGGCGATCGCGAGGGTCTCGTGCGCCTCGGCCGAGATGGACCCGTAGGACATCGCGCCGGTGCTGAACCGCTTGACGATCTCGCTGACCGGCTCGACCTCGTCGACCGGCACGGGGGTCCGCTCGCCGGTCCTGAGCTCCAGCAGCCCGCGCAGCGTCATCAGGCGGGACGACTGCTCGTTCACCCGGTGCGTGTAGTCGCGGAACACGTCCATCTGCCGCGTGCGGGTGGAGTGCTGCAGCCGGAACACGGTCTCCGGGTCGAACAGGTGCTCCTCGCCGTCCCGGCGCCACTGGTACTCGCCGCCGGTCGCGAGGCGGCGGTGCGCCAGGCGGTTGCCGTTGGCCGGGTACGCGTCGTTGTGCCGCGCCGCGACCTCCGCCGCGATGACGTCCAGGCCGATGCCGCCGAGCCGGCTGGTGGTGCCGGTGAAGTACCGGTCCACGAGCGGCTGGGACAGGCCGATGGCCTCGAACACCTGGGCGCCGCGGTACGACGCGATGGTCGAGATGCCCATCTTGGACATGACCTTCAGGACGCCCTTGCCGAGCGCCTTGATGAGGTTCTTGACGGCCTGCTCCGGCGCGACGCCCGCGAGGTAGCCGTTGGCGGCCAGGTCCTCGACGGTCTCCATCGCCAGGTACGGGTTGACGGCTGCTGCGCCGTAGCCGATGAGCAGCGCGACGTGGTGCACCTCGCGCACGTCGCCCGCCTCGACGACGAGCGACACCTGGGTGCGGGTGTGCCGGCGCAGCAGGTGGTGGTGCACGGCCGACAGCAGCAGCAGCGACGGGATCGGCGCGCGGTCGGCGTCGGAGTCGCGGTCGGACAGCACGAGGAAGCTCACACCGTCGGCGATCGCCTGGTCGCACTCGGCGAAGATCTCCTCGAGCCGCTGCTCCAGGGCCTCGCCGCCGCCCGCCGCCCGGTACAGGCCGCGGACGATCGTCGACCGGAACACGCCCGCCATCGCGGGGTCCTTGTCGATCTTGACGATCTTGGCCAGGCCGTCGTTGTCGAGCACCGGGAACGGCAGCACGAGCTTGCGCGCGTGCAGCGGGGTGTCGTCCAGCAGGTTCGGCTCGGGGCCGATCGCGCCGCCGATGGACGTGACCAGCTCCTCGCGGATGGCGTCCAGCGGCGGGTTGGTCACCTGCGCGAACATCTGCGTGAAGTAGTCGAACAGCAGCCGCGGGCGCTGGGACAGCACGGCGACCGGGGTGTCCGAGCCCATCGCGCCCAGCGGCTCCGCGCCGGAGGCGCCCATGGGCGTGAGGAGGATCTTCAGCTCCTCCTCGGTGTACCCGAAGGTCCGCTGGCGGCGGCGCACCGAGGCCGAGGAGTGCGCGATGTGCTCGCGCTCGGGCAGCTGCTCCAGGTAGACCGAGTTCTCCCGGACCCACTCGGCGTACGGCCGCTGCGCGGCGAGCTGCGCCTTGATCTCGTCGTCCTCGACGATCCGGCCCTGGTTCGTGTCGACCAGGAACATCTTGCCGGGCTCGAGGCGGCCCTTGCGGACGATCGTCGCCGGGTCGAGGTCGAGCACGCCCGCCTCGGAGCCCATGACGACGAGGCCGTCCTCCGTGACCCAGAACCGGCCGGGGCGCAGGCCGTTGCGGTCCTGCACCGAGCCGATGAGCGTGCCGTCGGTGAACGTCATCGCCGCCGGGCCGTCCCACGGCTCCATCAGCGACGCGTGGTACTCGTAGAACGCCCGCCGCGCGGGGTCCATCTGCGCGTGGTTCTCCCAGGCCTCCGGGATCATCATCATGATCGCGTGCGGCAGGGTGCGACCGCCGAGGTGCAGCAGCTCGAGGACCTCGTCGAACGAGCCCGAGTCCGAGCCGCCCGGCGTGCACACCGGCAGCAGCGGGGCCAGGTCGCCCAGCAGGTCCGACTGCAGCGTGCCCTCGCGCGCCGCGACCCAGTTGCGGTTGCCGCGCACCGTGTTGATCTCGCCGTTGTGGGCGATCATCCGGAACGGCTGCGCGAGCGGCCAGGACGGGAACGTGTTGGTGGAGAACCGCGAGTGCACCAGCGCGATCTCGGAGGCGTACCGCGGGTCGGACAGGTCCGCGAAGAACGGCTCCAGCTGACCCGTGGTGAGCATGCCCTTGTAGGACAGCGTGCGGGCCGACAGCGAGGCGAAGTAGACGCCCAGCTCGCGCTCGGCGCGCTTGCGCAGCCGGAAGGCCAGGCGGTCCAGCTCGATGCCGGCGAGCTCGCGCGACGGGTCCGCCACGACGAGCTGGCGGAACACCGGCATGGACGAGCGCGCGGTCGGGCCGACCAGGTCGGCCGTCACCTGCACGTCGCGCCACGCCAGCACGTCGAGCTTCTCCTCGGCCGCGATCGCCTCGACGGCGCGCACCGCGACGGCGCGCTCCTCGTCGTCCTGCGGCAGGAACGCCATGCCGATCGCGTACCGGCCGGCCGGGGGCAGCTCGGCGTCGACGACGTCCCGCAGGAACGCGTCCGGGATCTGCGTCAGGATGCCGGCCCCGTCGCCGCTGTTCTCCTCCGCACCGACCGCGCCGCGGTGGTCGAGGTTGAGCAGGGCGGTCAGACCGGCGTCGACGATGTCGCGGCCGGGGGTACCCCGCAGCGTCGCGACGAACGCGAAACCGCAGGCGTCGTGCTCGGCAGCCGGGTCGTACAGACCCTGCTGCTGCACGGGAGAAGCACCGGGACGCACAGGCGACGCGGGCATCAGCACCGTCCTCACGGACCCGGGGAGCGGGCCCAGGTAGAGCAATGGGGGGAGGCTGGGACGTCATCGGCCCGGGCTACAAGTGTGGCGACGATACCTGCCGGAAACACAGGCGCTCACATCGCGAGAAAGTGAGGTGGGTCACACGGGCGTTCGCCGCGGTCAGCGGGCCGTGCCGTGCTCCGCCACCTCGTCGTCCTGCGCCTCGGTCTCGCGCAGGAGGGGTGTGGTCTCGCGTCCAGGATGACGACGTCCGACGACCACGAACGCTACCAGCGCCCCGAGGAGCACGATGATCGACGTCCAGACGTTGAGCCGGAACGGGCCGATCATCTGCGCGGGGTCGATCCGGACCAGCTCGATCCACAGCCGGCCGGTCGTGTAGACGATCACGTACAGCCAGAACGCCCGGCCGTGGCCGAGCCGCAGCCGGCGGTCGAGGTAGACGATCAGCGCGGCGCCGGCGAGGTTCCACACCAGCTCGTACAGGAACGTCGGGTGGAACAGCGTGCCCGACTCGTAGCCGGCGGGCAGGTGCGCGTCGTCGATCCGCAGGCCCCAGGGCAGGGTCGTCGGGCCGCCGAACAGCTCCTGGTTGAACCAGTTGCCGAGCCGGCCGATCGCCTGGGCCACGAGCAGCCCGGGCGCCAGGGCGTCCGCGAACACCGGGAACGACACCCCGGCCCGGCGGCAGCCGATGTACGCGCCCACCGCGCCGAGCGCCACGGCGCCCCAGATCCCCAGGCCGCCCTCCCAGATGTACAGCGCGCGCACGGGGTCGCCGCCCGCGCCGAAGTACGCGTCCGGGCTGGTGATCACGTGGTAGAGCCGGCCGCCGACGATGCCGAACGGCACGGCCCAGAACACGATGTCCAGGACCTGCTCGGGGTCGCCCCCGCGCTCCTTCCAGCGGCGCTGGGTCATGATCACCGCGACCACGATCCCCGCGAGGATCGCGAGGGCGTAGGCGCGCAGCGGCACGGGGCCGAGGTACCAGACGGCCTGCGGCGGGCTCGGGATCGCGGCGGGGATCATCACACCGGCACTGTATGCGACCAGGGCGCGCGCCCGGGACGAGGGTCCCGGGCGCGGACGGGGCTCAGCGGGCGGTGCGGACGCCCTCGGCCAGCCCGGCGGCGACGGCCGCGACCGCCTCGAGGCCCGCCTCGCGCGTCTCCGCGCCGGCGAGCGCGCGCACGAACGCCGAACCCACGATGACGCCGTCCGCGTACCGGCCGATGTCGCGCGCCTGCTCCGGCTTCGACACGCCCAGCCCGACGCACACGTGCTCGGCGCCGGCCGCGCGGGTGTCGGCGACCAGCTGCTCGGCGCGCGCGCCGACCGTGGTCCGCTCCCCCGTCACGCCCATCGTCGAGGCGGCGTACACGAACCCGCGGGACGCCGCGGCGGTCATCGCCAGGCGCTCCGGGGTGGACGACGGCGCGACCAGGAACACCCGGTCCAGGTCGTGCGCCTCGGACGCGGCGAGCCAGTCCTGCCCCTCGTCGGGGATGAGGTCCGGCGTGATGAGGCCCGCGCCGCCCGCGGCGGCGAGGTCCCGCGCGAACGCGTCGACGCCGTACCGCAGCACCGGGTTCCAGTACGTCATGACCAGCACCGGGGCGCCGGTGGCGGCGATCCGCTCGACCGCGCCGAAGGCGTCGCGCACCCGGGTGCCGCCGGACAGCGCGACGTCGACCGCGTGCTGGATGACCGGGCCGTCCATGACCGGGTCGGAGTACGGCAGGCCGAGCTCGATCACGTCGACGCCGGCCTCGACCATCGCGACGGCCGCGCGGACGGAGCCCTCGACGTCGGGGAAGCCGAGCGGCAGGTAGCCCACCAGGGCGCCGCGGCCCTCCGCCTTGAGGCGGTCGAGGGTGGCGCCGGTGCGGGACGTGGTCGCCTGGACGTCGCTCACAGCTGCTCCCCCTCGTCGGCCTGGACGACCGGCTTGTCCTCGATCAGGTCGAACCACGCCGCGGCGGTCGCCACGTCCTTGTCCCCGCGCCCGGAGAGGTTCACCAGGATCACCGGCTCGCGGCCGTCCGGCGTCTCCCAGGTCGCGACCTCGCGGCCGAGCTGGATCGCGCCGGCCAGGGCGTGCGCCGACTCGATGGCCGGGATGATGCCCTCGGTCTGGCACAGGACGCGGAACGCCTCCATGGCCTCGGCGTCCGTGACCGGGCGGTACTCGGCGCGGCCGATGTCGTGCAGCCAGGCGTGCTCGGGGCCGACGCTCGGGTAGTCGAGGCCCGCGGAGACCGAGTGGCTGGGCAGCGTCTGGCCGTCGTCGTCCTGCAGCAGGTACGACCTGGTGCCCTGCAGCACGCCCGGCGAGCCGCCGCTGAACCGCGACGCGTGCCGGCCGGACGCGATGCCCTCGCCGCCGGCCTCGAAGCCGAACAGCCGCACCGACGGGTCGTCGAGGAACGCGTTGAAGATGCCCATGGCGTTCGAGCCGCCGCCGACGCACGCCGCGACGGCGTCGGGCAGCCGGCCGATCTCCTCCGCGAGCTGGGCCTTCGCCTCCTCGCCGATGATCTTGTGGAAGTCGCGAACCATCTCGGGGAACGGGTGCGGGCCCGTCACGGTGCCGAGCAGGTAGTGCGTGGTGTCGACGTTCGCGACCCAGTCGCGCAGCGCCTCGTTGATCGCGTCCTTGAGCGTGCGGGAGCCGATCGTCACCGGGACGACCGTCGCGCCGAGCAGCCGCATCCGGGCGACGTTGAGCGCCTGGCGCTGCGTGTCCTCCTCGCCCATGTAGACGACGCACTCGAGGTCGAGCAGCGCCGCCGCGGTCGCGGTGGCCACGCCGTGCTGGCCGGCGCCGGTCTCGGCGATGACGCGGGTCTTGCCCATCCGCTTCACCAGCAGGGCCTGCCCCAGCACGTTGTTGATCTTGTGCGAGCCCGTGTGGTTGAGGTCCTCGCGCTTGAGGAACACCCGGACGCCGGGCGCGACGTGCTCCGCGAACCGCTCGACCTCGGTGAGCGGGCTCGGCCGGCCGGTGTAGGTGCGGTGCAGCCGCGCCAGCTCCGCCGCGAACGCGGGGTCGGCCGAGGCCTTGTGGAACTCGGTGTCGAGCTCGTCGAGGGCGGCGATCAGCGCCTCCGGGACGAACCGGCCGCCGAAGTCGCCGAAGTACGGCCCGGCGTGCGTGGCCAGCGGCCCGCCGGGGCTGCTCGTCACCTGCGGACCCGTGCGTCCCGTCGTCACCGTGGTGCTCCTCGTGGTTGCTGCTGCGGCGCCGCGCTGCTGAGCGGCCGCCCTCTCGGGTCGGTCCGGCCGCGGGGCCGGGCCGGTGGCTACTGCCGGACCGCGCGCAGCGACGGGTGCGCGCCCGCCGCCACCAGGTCCGCGACCGACTGGCGCGGCGCGTCGTCCGTCACCAGCGCCTCGCCGACGAGCACGGCGTCCGCGCCGGCCCGGGCGTAGTCCATGACGTCGTGCGGCCCGCGCACGCCCGACTCCGCGATCTTCACGACGTCGGCCGGGATCGCCGGGGCCACCCGCGCGAACGTGCCGCGGTCGACCTCGAGCGTCTTGAGGTTCCGGGCGTTCACGCCGATCACCCGCGCGCCGGCGTCGACCGCCCGCACGACCTCCTCGGCGTCGTGCACCTCGACCAGGGCGGTCATGCCCAGGGAGTGCACCCGCTCGACGAGCGACGTCAGCACCGTCTGCTCCAGCGCCGCGACGATGAGCAGCACCAGGTCGGCCCCGTGCGCCCGGGCCTCCCACACCTGGTACGGCGTGACGACGAAGTCCTTGCGCAGCACCGGGATGTCCACGGCGGCGCGGACGCTGTCGAGGTCCGCCAGGCTGCCGTTGAACTTCCGCTGCTCGGTGAGCACCGAGATGACGGTCGCGCCGCCCTTCTCGTACTCCGCGGCGAGCGCGGCCGGGTCGGTGATGGTCGCGAGCGCGCCCTTGGAGGGGCTCGACCGCTTGACCTCGGCGATCACGGTCACCGCGTCCTCGACGCGCAGCCGCGACACGCAGTCGATGGCACCGGGGACGCGCGCCGCGCGCTCCTTGAGCTCGGCCAGGGGCGTGGCCGCCTCGCGCACCGCGAGGTCCTCGCGCACGCCAGCCACGATGTCGTCCAGCACGGTGCCCATCGGCGTCTCTTCTCCCCCGAGATCGGCGGCGGCACGCCTCAGGGCGCGGGAGCCGGCGGGGCTCCTCGGCGGGACCGGTCGCGGCTGACCACCGTGACGCGGGTCTCGTCCGACCACCTCGGCCATCGTACGGGCGCGGCGCACCACTCCCGACCACGCGCCAGCGGGTGGGACAGGGCGCGACCCGCGCGCGGCGAGATCGGTCGTCCCGCGCGAGATCGGTGCGTGCAGCCACCGATCTCGGCGCGGAGCACCGATCTCGGCGGTCGGGCGACGGGAGGGTCAGTAGCCGTAGTACGTGGTGGACGGGCTGCTGAACGAGCCGGCCACGCCGATCAGGAAGAAGACGATCCAGCCCGCGGAGATGATCGAGCCCAGGATGATGCCCGCGAGCGACAGGCCGGCGTTGTTCGCCTCGCCGCGCTGCGCCGCCCTGCGGCCGAGCACACCGGTGATGATCGCCGGGATGCCCGCGAGCGGCCCGAAGCAGACGAAGCTCGCGATGCCGAGCGCGAGCGACCAGACGCCGAGGCTGTTCTTGGGGTAGCCGTACACCGGCACGTACGAGCCGCCCGGGTAGCCGCCGTACGGCGCCGCGGGGTACCCGCCGGGGTAGCCCGGGCCAGCCGGGGGCTGGGCGGCGTAGGGGTCCTGGCCGTAGGGCTGGCCGTAGCCGGGCTGCTCGCCGTAGCCGGGCACCTGGCCGTAGGGCTGCTGGGCGGCGTACGGGTCGGGTGCGCCGTAGGGCTGCTGCTGGCCGTACGGCTGCTGCGCCGCGTACGGGTCCGGCGCACCGTACGGCTGCTGCTGGCCGTACGGCTGCTGCTGGCCGTAGGGCTGCTGCTGCCCGTACGGGTCCTGCGCCGCGTACGGGTCGGGAGCGCCGTAGGGCTGCTGCTGGCCGTACGGCTGCTGCTGGCCGTACGGCTGCCGCCCCGCGTACGGGTCGGCCGCACCGTACGGCTGCTGCTGGCCGTACGGCTGCTGCCCCGCGTACGGGTCGGCCGCACCGTACGGCTGCTGCGCGGGGTACGGGTCGACCCCGCGGTGCCCGGCCGAGTCCGAGCCACCGCCCGGCTGGTCCCAGGCGGGCCGGTCGCCGTCGCCCGAGCCGCCGACGCCCGGCTGCTCGCGGGACGGGTCCGTGGGCTGGTCGGGCGTGGTCACGGGCGGCCTCCTGGTTCGCGGGTCGGCGCACGGCGCGCCGGTCGGCATCCTAGGGACGACCCGGGACCGCGCGGGCCGCCGACCCGCCGGTTCACCCGCCCGCCGGGCGCCCGGCGCGTCAGGGGGCGAGGACGCCCGCCCAGGCCGGGACGTTGCGGGCGAGGCTGTAGAGCACGACGACCGCCGCGGCTCCGAGGGCCACCCAGGCCCGGGGAGCCGCTGCGCGGCGTCCGGTCCGCAGCGCCCGCACGGTCCAGCGCGCCCACAGCGCGACGAGCACCGGCACGAGCAGCACCCACAGCGGGTTCATCGCCCACGCCCCGGCGAGGTCGCCGACGAGCAGGTCGTGCGTCGCCCGCAGGCCGCCGCAGCCGGCGCAGTACAGGCCGGTGAGGGCGTAGAGCGGGCACGCGCCCCACGAGCCGGGCTCGTGGGGGTCGACCAGCACGAGCCCGAACGCGGCGACGGCCACCCCGCCCGCGACCAGCAGCGGCGACCGGGCGGCGCGCAGCCGCGCGCGGGGCGCGAGGGTCTCGGGAGGAGCGGCCGTGGCCACGGGGAGCGTCAGTACGTCGAGTTGTTGTTGATGGTGTCGAGGTAGGCCGCGAACCCACCCGTCGCGACCGCGATGATCAGGAAGATGATCGCGATCACCTGCAGGCCCGTCACGACCCAGGACACGATGTAGCCGGCGTTCGCGAGCGAGCCGTTGTTGGCCTCGCCACGGGCCACGGCCTGCTTCGCCTTCGAGCCGACGATGATGCCGGGGATGCTGGTGAGGATCGAGCAGACGAAGAACCCGACGAGGCCGAGCACCAGCGACCACACGGCGAGGTTGTTCTTCGGGTAGAAGCCCGCGCCGTAGCCCTGGGCGCCGCCCGGGTAGGCGGGCTGGCCGTAGCCGCCCTGGCCGTAGCCGCCGGACTGCGGGTAGCCGCCCTGGCCGTGGTCGCCGCCCGCGTACGAGCCGTACTGCGGCACGCCGCCGGCCTGACCGCCCTGGCCGGACTGCCCGTAGGGGTCGCCCGCACCCGGGGTGCTGCCCGGGTACTGCGGCGTGGCGCCCGACTGGTCGCCGGAGCCCTGCCCGTCGGGGGCGGAGTACGGGTCCTGGGGCTGGTTCGGGGTCGACATGATCGGCTCCTCCATCGGGGGTTCTGGCGCGGCGTCCGCCCTGGTGGGCGGCCGTCCGACATGCCCACAGGTGTACCGGAGCGGACGCGCGGCGTCCACCGCGTCCCGGCCCGCGGCCGGGACCCGGACGTCAGTGACCGCCGGTGCGGCGCGCCTTCTCGATGGTGTGCTTGCCGCCCTGGCCGTAGCCGAGCACCTGCATGACCTTGCCGACGACGACGCCGAGCAGGGCGACGGCCAGGCCGGCCCAGAACAGCCACATGACCGCGAAGATCAGGCCGAGCGCGCCGGCCGTCGAGCCGACGAGGACGACGACCGTGGTCGTCCAGGCGGCGCTGGTGTGCCCGTGGTTGGTCGGCGGCGCCTTCGGCGGCAGCCGCAGCGTCTCCGTCCCCGGGACCTGCTGGGCACGCCCGGTCACGACGCCGGAAGAACTGAGCGACTGCTCGACCATCGTGGAACACCTTTCATGACTGTGTGTCGCAAACCCTAGCGGACCGCGGCGGCCTGCTCAGGTCGGGCGCGCGTCCGCCGGGGCGGGCGCGCGGGGTTCAGGTCGGGTCGTCCCCGCGGGTCAGGGCGTCCCAGGTGCTGCGCTCGTCGGGCTCGGGACCGTCGTCCGCCGGGGCCGCTCCGGTGCTGGCTGCCGAGCTCGCCGCCGCACCGCCGGCGACGCCCGCGGGCCCTGCCGCGCCACCCGTCCCGGTGCCGGCACGCTCGTAGCGGTCGGTCGGCGCGACCCAGCGCGCGGACGCCCGGGCGAGCCCGACGGCCGCGGCCACGACGATCACGCCCAGCGCGGCGGCGACCCACGGCCAGACGGCCACCTCGACCGCTCCGGTGAGGTTCGACACGCCCGTGGCGTCCGCCGCGGCGCGCTCGGCCGTGGCCGTCGCCCCCGGGCGGGCACCGAGCGCCGACGCCACCACCAGCGCGCCGGCGGCGGCCACCACGACCACCACGACCCAGCGCCCGGCCCGGCCGACGAGCCCGAGCGCGCCCGCAGCGGCGAGCAGCACCAGCGCGGCGGCGACCAGGCCCGGCGCGGCGACCGTGCCGCGGACGGTGATCGCCACCGCGTCGCCGAGCGCGTTGGCGCCGGTCGCGGTGATCCACACCGGCAGCGCGGTCAGCGCCACCAGCCCGGAGAGCAGGAGCAGGACGAGCACCCAGCGACCCCGTCGGCCGCGCGCCCGGGGCTCCGCAGGTCCCCCGCCTGCCGGCACCGCAGCACCCGGCACCGCAGCACCCGGCGCCGCGCCGCCCGCGCCCCGCGCGCCGCCCATGTCGCCGGTGGGCCCCGATCCCCCGGTCACGGCGCCCCGACCGCCCGGAGCCGGGACGCGACCTGCACCGCGCGCACGGCGGCCGCGGCCTTGTCCCGGGACTCCTGGTACTCGGCGGCGGGCACGGAGTCGGCGACGATCCCGGCACCCGCCTGCACGCTCGCCCGGCCGTCCCGGATCAGCGCGGTGCGGATGGCGATGGCCATGTCCATGTCCCCCGCGAGGTCGAAGTAGCCGACGGTGCCGCCGTAGATGCCGCGGCGCGCGGGCTCGATCTCGTCGATCAGGGCGATGGCGCGCGGCTTCGGGGCGCCGGAGAGCGTGCCGGCCGGGAACGTCGCGGTGAACGCCCCGAGCGCGGTGGCCCCGGCACGCAGCCGGCCGACGACGGTCGAGCAGATGTGCATGATGTGGCTGAACCGCCGCACCGCCATGAACTCGACGACCTCGACGGTCGCGGGCTCGCAGACCTTGACCAGGTCGTTGCGGCTCAGGTCGACCAGCATGAGGTGCTCGGCGCGCTCCTTGGGGTCCGCCAGCAGCTCGTCGTGCAGCGCGCGGTCCTCCTCCGGGGTCGCGCCGCGCGGCCGGGAGCCCGCGATCGGGAACGTCGTGACGTGCCCCTCGGTGACCTTGACCAGCGTCTCCGGGCTCGACCCGACCACGGCGAAGTCCCGCCCGTCGGCGTCCTGCAGCTGCAGGTAGTACATGTACGGGCTCGGGTTGATCGTGCGGAGCACGCGGTAGACGTCGAGCGGCGCGGCCGGGCAGTCCAGGTCGAGGCGCTGCGACAGCACCACCTGGAACACCTCGCCGTCGACGATGGCCTCCTGGCCGCGCGCGACCGCGGCCTCGTACTCCGCCGCGGTCGACCGGAACTCCAGCTCCGGCGCGGGCGCGTCCACCAGGTGCGCGGCGGCGGGCGCGGCCGGGCGGAGCAGCGCCTCCTGCATCGCGTCGAGCCGCGCGACGGCGTCGGCGTGCGCCTCGTCCACCCGCGCGTCGGTCCCGTCGAAGTTGATCGCGTTCGCCACCAGCCACACGGAGCCGTCCCGGTGGTCGGTGACCGCGAGGTCGCTCGCCAGCAGCAGCGTCATCTCGGGGACGCCGAGCTCGTCGGGCGCCGCGGCGGGCAGGGTCGGCTCCCAGTGCCGCACGACGTCCCAGCCGAGCGCGCCGACCAGGCCGCCGGTCAGCGGGGGCAGGCCGGGCACGGCGGGCGTGCGGAGCACCTCGAGCGTCTCGCCGAGCACCGCGAGCGGGTCGCCCTCGGTCGGCACGCCCGCGGGCACGTCGCCGGTCCACACCGCGCGGCCGTCGCGGACGGTCAGCGTCGCCCGGGACCGCACGCCGACGAACGACCACCGGGACCACGACCCGTCCTGCTCGGCCGACTCGAGGACGAACGTGCCCGGCCGGCCGGCCGCGAGCGTGCGGTACAGGCCGACGGGCGTGGTGTCGTCGGCCAGCAGCCGGCGCACGACCGGGATCACCCGGCGCGTGGTCGCGAGCTCGCGGAACTCGCCGAGCGCGGGCCAGGTGGCGCCCCAGGGCACGTCGACCGGGGTGGTCGCGGGGGCGGCGGGCGCGCCCGGCGTCGCGGCGGTCATCCGTGCTGCTCCGTCGCAGCCGGCCGCTCGCCGACGACGGCGCCCAGCGAGCCGCCCGCCTCGAAGCAGGTGCGCGTCCCGGTGTGGCAGGCCGCGCCCACCTGGTCGACCCGGACGAGCAGCGCGTCGCCGTCGCAGTCGAGCGCGACGGACTTCACGTACTGGGCGTGCCCGGAGGTGTCGCCCTTGCGCCAGTACTCCTGCCGCGACCGGCTCCAGAACACGACGCGACCGCCGGTGAGCGTGCGGTGCAGCGCCTCGTCGTCCATCCAGCCGAGCATGAGCACCTCGCCGGTGTCGTGCTGCTGCACGACCGCCGCGACCAGGCCGGACGGGTCGCGGCGCAGGCGCGCGGCGAGCTCCGGGTCGAGCGGGCTGGGGGTGCCCGCGGGGGCGGGGGTCTGCGTCTCGCTCACGCCCCCGATCCTCCCACGGCGCGCGTCCCGACCCGCGATCCCGCACGACCCGCGCGACCCGCGCGAGCCCGCCGGCCGTCACGTGCGGGCCCGCGCCCGGAGCCCGCACGATCCGCGGTCAGCGGGTCTGGGCCACCCACGCGCGGTGCATCGCCGCGTACACGCCGTCGCGCGCGACCAGGTCCTCGTGCGGCCCGTACTCGACCACGTGCCCGGCGTCGACCACCACGACCAGGTCCGCCGCCTCGGCCGTCGACAGCCGGTGCGCGATCGTCACGGTGCTGCGGCCGGTGGTCAGCGAGTCGAGCGCCCGCGCGATCCGCACCTCGGTGGCCGGGTCGACCGCGGAGGTCGCCTCGTCCAGCACGAGCAGGTCGGCGTCGGCGAGGTACGCGCGGGTCAGCGCCACGAGCTGCCGCTCCCCCGCCGACAGCGCCTCGCCGCGCTGGCCGACCGGCGTGCGCAGGCCGGACGGCAGCTCGGCGACCCAGTCGGTGAGCCCGAGCTCGGCGAGCGCGGCGCGCAGCCGGGGCTCGGCCTCCGCGGGCGTCGGCGCGGCGTGGTCGTCGCCGTCGCGGAGCCCGTAGACCAGGTTCTCCGCGAGCGTGGCGTCGAACAGGAAGCCCTCCTGCGGCACCATGACCACCCGGCGGCGCAGGTCCTCGGTGCGGACGGTGCGCAGGTCGGTGCCGTCGAGCAGCACGGCGCCGCGCGTCGGGTCCATCAGGCGCGTGACGAGCTTGGCGATCGTCGTCTTGCCCGAGCCGGTGGCGCCGACGACGGCGACGGAGCGGCCCGCGGGCAGGTGCAGGTCGACCTCGTGCAGCACCGGCGGGCCGTCCGGGTACGCGAAGCCGACGCCCTGCAGCTCGACCGCGGCCGGGCCGCGCGGCGACGGCACGCCGCGGGCGCCCGGGTCGGCGACCTGCACGGGCGTGTCGATGATGCCGAGCACCCGCCGCCAGCCGGCGACCGCGTTCTGCAGCTCGTTGAGCACCTCGGTGGCCTGCTGCACCGGTCCGGTGAACAGCTGCACGAGGAACAGGAACGCCAGCAGCTTGCCCACGCTGAGGTCGCCGGCGACGCCGAGCGCGGTGCCCGCGACGACCACGACCGCCAGCACGAGGTTCGCGACCAGCACGCCGGAGGAGAACACCAGCGACACCGTGTTCTGCGCGCGGACCATCGCGTTCCGCGTCGCGCCGATCCGCTCGTCCACGTTCTTCTGCACGCGGCGCTGCACGCCGTAGGCGCGGATGGTCTCGGCGCCGACGACGGCCTCGGACACCGCGCCCAGCATCGCGCCGACCCGCTCGCGGACGGTCGTGTAGGCGACGTTGACGCGGCGCTGGAGCGGGCGCAGCGCCAGCACCAGCGGCCCGAAGCACAGCCAGACCAGGATCGTCAGCTGCCAGGAGTAGACGGCCATGAGCACGGTCGCGACGAGCACCTGGAGCGTGGAGACGAGCAGCATGATGCCGCCCCACTGCACGAACATGGAGATGGTGTCGACGTCGGAGGTCACCCGGGACACCAGCGACCCGCGCCGCTCCGTGTTCTGGGTCAGCACCGACAGGTCGTGCACGTGCCGGAACGCGCGGACGCGCAGCTGGGCCAGGCCCGCCTCGCTGGCGCGGAACAGCCGGACGTTGACCAGCGCGGAGCACAGGCCGCCCGCGACCAGCGCGAGGGTCGCGGCCAGCACCAGGGTCACGACCCGGCGCACGTCCGGCCCGCCGTCGGCGAGGATGCCGGTGTCCATCACCTGCTGCACCGCGATCGGCACGACGACCTTGCCCGCGGCGGCGAGCGTCGCGAGCAGGAACGTCACCCCGATGCCCTGCACCAGCTGCGGGGACACCTCGATGCCCCGGCGCAGGGTGCCCATGACCCCGCGGTGCGTGCCGCCCAGGCCGGCCTGCGCCTCGGCCTGCTGCTCGGCGCTCATCGGGCCCCCTCCGCGTCCAGCTCGTCCTCGTCCTCGTGCTCGAGGTCGGCGCGCTCGTCGGCGGCGGCCGCCTCGGCGTCCAGCGCCTCGGCCCGGCGCGCCGCGCGGCGCTCGGACTCCTGCTCGTAGGCCGTCGCCAGCTCGGCGTACCCGGGGTCCCGGGCGAGCAGCTCGGCGTGCGTGCCGTGGTCGACGACGCGACCGCCGGCCAGGTGCACCACCTCGTCCGCGAGCAGCACCGACGACATCCGGTACGCGACCAGCAGCACGGTGGGCCCGCTCGCGTCGCCGCCGGAGTGCGCCCGCAGGCCGGTCAGGATGTCCTGCTCCACCCGCGGGTCGACCGCGGACGTCGCGTCGTCCAGCACGAGCAGCCGGGGCCGGCGCACCAGGGCGCGCGCGATCGCGAGCCGCTGACGCTGGCCGCCGGACAGGTTGGAGCCGCGCTCGCCCAGCCGGGCGTCGAGGCCGCCGGGCAGGTCGCGCACCACGCCGTCGACCCGGGCGAGCCGCAGCGCGGCCCACACCTCGTCGTCCGAGGGCGCGCCCGGGTCGTCCGCGTCGCGCAGCGTGACGTTGCCGCGCACGGTGTCCTCGAACACGAACGTCTGCTGGCCGACCAGCACGACCTGGTCGGTGAGGTCGCCGGGCACGAGGTCCCGCACGTCGGTGCCGTCGACCTCGACGGTCCCGGTGCTGGGGTCGGTGAGCCGGGGCACGAGCGAGACGAGCGTCGTCTTGCCGGCGCCGGTCGGGCCGACGACGGCGACGACGCGGCCGGGCGCGACGTCCAGGTCGACCCCGCCGAGCAGCTCGATCGGACCCGCGGGCCCGGGGACCTGCACGCCGACGCCGGACAGCCGCAGCGCGGCGCCCCCGCCCCCGCCGCGGGCCAGCGGCCGCGCGCCGGCGACGAGCTCGCCCTCCGCGTCGACCACCCGGGCGACGCGCTCGTGCCCGACCAGGCCGCGCGGCAGCTCGCCGAGCACCCAGCCGAACGCACGCACCGGCACGGCCATCAGCGTGAGCAGGTAGGCGGCCGAGACGATGTCGCCCGTGCCGACCGCGCCGGCCTGCACCCGCCAGACGCCGACCAGCAGGACGAGCAACGTGCCGAGGTTGGGCAGCATGTCGATGACCGGGTCGAAGTAGGCGCGCACGACGCCCACCCGCACGTTCGCGTCCCGGAGCTGCCCGGCGCGCTCGGCGAACCGGCGCTCCTCGCGCTCCTCGGTGCCGAGCGACTTGACCAGCAGCGCGGCCTCGAAGCTCTCGTGGGCGATGTCGGCGACCTCGGCGCGCAGCTGCTGCGCGCGGGTCGCGGCCGGGGACATCCGGCGCTGGAAGACCAGGTTGGCGACCACCGCGGCGGGCAGCACGGCCATCGCGGCCACGGCCAGCCACACGTCGGTGCTGAACAGCGCAACGGCGGCGACGCCGATCATCACGACGACGCCCAGCGCGAACGGCAGCGGGTTGAACACGCCGGTGGCGGCCTCGACGTCGGCGGAGGCGTTGGACAGCAGCTGGCCGGTGGGGTGCGCGCGGTGCCACGTCATCGGGAGCCGCAGGTACTGCCGGGTGACCGCGCGGCGGTGCATCGCCTGCTGGTCGGCCACGCCCATGCCGGCGAAGATGCGGCGGCCGGCGACGGCCGCGGCGAGCGAGACCGCGACCAGGGCGAGCACGCCACCGGCGACCCAGATCCGGCCCCGCGCCTCGGGGTCTCCGCCGAGCGCCGGGACGACGACGCTGTCGGTCGCCCACCCGAGCACCCGGCTGATCGCCACGGTCAGCGCGCCGTACGCGGCCGAGGTGCCGATGGCCAGCACGTACGTCCGCGGCTGGGAGGCGATGCCGCGGCCGAGCAGCAGCAGGGAGCGCCGCAGCACCGACCCGGTGAGCATCGCCGGACGGGGCGTGGTGGAGCGCGCGGGCACAGCACGGCCTTTCGCGAGAGGAGGTGGCGGCGCCGTCGATCCTCTCACGGGGCACCCACAGGTGAGACGGCGGGGCGGCACCAGGTGAGACGACGGCCCGGCCTGGAGACCGGGCCCTCCGAACGCCGACGGGCCGGCCACCCGGAGGTGGCCGGCCCGTCGGACCGGTGGCCGGGCACGAGGCCCGGCGGTCGGCTCAGTTGCCGGTGAGCTTCTCGCGCAGCGCGGCCAGGGCCTCGTCCGACGCGAGCGTGCCGGTCGCCTCCTGGGCCGGGGCCGAGGAGTACGAGGAGGACGAGCTCGAGGAGGAGGACGACGACGAGGAGCCGGCGTCGCCGCCACCCGCCGCGGCCTCCGCGTCGGCCTGGACGGCGTCCAGGACCTGCTTGCGGTGCGCCTCCCAGCGCTCGTGGGCCTGGGCGTACTGCGCCTCCCAGGTCTCGCGCTGGGACTCGTAGCCCTCGAGCCACTCGTTGGTGGTCGGGTCGAAGCCCTCGGGGTACTTGTAGTTCCCCTCCTCGTCGTACTCGGCCGCCATGCCGTACAGCGCGGGGTCGAAGTCCTCGGAGGTCGGGTCGAAGCCCTCGTTCGCCTGCTTGAGCGACAGCGAGATGCGGCGGCGCTCCAGGTCGATGTCGATGACCTTGACGAACACGTCGTCGCCGACCTGGACGACCTGCTCCGGGATCTCGACGTGGCGCACGGCCAGCTCCGAGATGTGCACGAGGCCCTCGATGCCGTCCTCGACGCGCACGAACGCACCGAACGGGACGAGCTTGGTGACCTTGCCGGGGACGACCTGGCCGATGGCGTGCGTCCGGGCGAAGGCCTGCCACGGGTCCTCCTGCGTCGCCTTCAGCGACAGGGAGACACGCTCGCGGTCGAAGTCGACGTCGAGGACCTCGACGGTGACCTCCTGGCCGACCTCGACGACCTCGGACGGGTGGTCGATGTGCTTCCAGGACAGCTCGGAGACGTGCACGAGCCCGTCCACGCCGCCCAGGTCGACGAACGCACCGAAGTTGACGATCGAGGACACGACACCGGGGCGCACCTGGCCCTTCTGCAGGGTCTGCAGGAAGGTGGAGCGGACCTCGGACTGCGTCTGCTCGAGCCACGCGCGGCGCGACAGGACCACGTTGTTGCGGTTCTTGTCGAGCTCGATGATCTTCGCCTCGATCTCCTTGCCGACGTACGGCTGGAGGTCGCGGACACGACGCATCTCCACGAGGGAGGCCGGGAGGAAGCCACGGAGGCCGATGTCGAGGATGAGGCCACCCTTGACCACCTCGATGACGGTGCCGGTGACGACGCCGTCCTCCTCCTTGATCTTCTCGATCGTGCCCCAGGCGCGCTCGTACTGGGCGCGCTTCTTGGACAGGATCAGACGACCCTCCTTGTCCTCCTTCTGGAGGACGAGGGCCTCGACCTCGTCACCGACCTTGACGACCTCGCCCGGGTCCACGTCGTGCTTGATGGAGAGCTCGCGGGACGGGATGACGCCCTCGGTCTTGTAACCGATGTCGAGCAGGACCTCGTCGCGGTCGACCTTGACGATGGTGCCCTCGACGATGTCGCCGTCGTTGAAGTACTTGATCGTGGCGTCGACGGCGGCGAGGAAGTCCTCGGCCGAGCCGATGTCGTTGACCGCGACCTGCGGGGTGCCGGGCTTGGCGGGGGTGGAGATGCTCATGTAGGGATGGGCTCCGATGCGGACATGAAGTAGTGGGAACGGGTTCGGCGGGGCGTCAGACGGCACGCCACACCGGCGAACACCTTACCGGTCCCGACGACAGCGGGTCAAAGCCGCCCGGGAGCCGCGGTGACGGCTCCCGGGCGGCTCGGCCGCGGCCGGTCGGCGGCGGCTCAGGCCAGGGCCCGGACCACCTGGAGAAGCTCGCTCGGGACCCGCTTGACCTTGCCGGCGATCTCCTGCAGCGGCACCAGCACGACCTCGTCGCCGCGCAGCGCCGTCATCACGTCCGTCTCGCCGCGGCTGATCGCGTCGATCGCCGCCACGCCGAACCGGCTGCCCAGGATCCGGTCCGCCGGGACCGGGCTGCCGCCGCGCTGGACGTGGCCGAGCACGGTGACGCGGGTGTCGAACCCGGTGCGCTGCTCGATCTCCGCCTTGACCCGCGCGGTGATCGCGCCGGCGACGATCTCGCCGAACTGGCCGACCGGCGCCTCGTAGGACATCGAGGTGCCCTCGGCGGGCACGGCGCCCTCGGCGACGACCACGATCGAGAAGTTCGCGTGCGCGCGGTGCCGGTGCTTGAGGAACTTGATGACCTTGTCGATGTCGAACGGCTCCTCGGGGGCCAGCACGACCTCGGCGCCGCCCGCGATGCCCGCGGTCACCGCGATCCAGCCGGCGCTGCGGCCCATGACCTCGACGATCATCACGCGGTTGTGGGACTCCGCCGTGGTGTGCACCCGGTCGATCGCCTCGGTCGCGATCTCCACCGCGGTGTCGAAGCCGATGGACCGGTCGGTGCCCCACACGTCGTTGTCGATCGTCTTGGGGATCGCGACGATCTTCACGCCCGCCTCGGCGACCTTCGACGCCGCGTGCAGCGTGCCGTCGCCGCCGATGCAGATGAGCGCCTCGATCCGCTCGGCCTCGAGGGTGGCGAGCACCGCGTCCAGGCCGCCGTCGGCCGCGTGCGGGTGGAACCGCGCGGTACCGAGCAGGGTGCCGCCGACGGGCAGCACGTTGCGGATGTGGTTGCGGCTGAGCGGCACGATGTCGCCGTCGACGACGCCGCGCCACCCGTTGCGGAAGCCGATGATCGAGTGCCCGTACTCCCCCTCCCCGCGCTTGACGACGGCGCGGATGGCCGCGTTCAGACCGGGGACGTCGCCCCCGCCGGTGAGCAGTCCGACACGCACGCTGGAGTCTCCTTCGGAAGGTGGGGTGGGCCGCGGCGCCCTCGCGCGGCGTGACCAGGCTATCCGGGCCCGACGTGGGCACCCGTGAGCCGGAGGTCCCGGGCGATTCGCCGGGCTACCGTCGTGCGGGTGACCGACAGCACCGACGACAGCACCGACCGGCTCGCCGCGGCCGGCTACCTCGACGTCCCCGCCGCCGCGACCGAGGGCGCCGGGCGGCGCTGGTGGGACGCCAACGCGGGCGACTACCTCGACGAGCACGGCGCGTTCCTCGGCGACGACGACTTCCTCTGGTGCCCGGAGGGCCTCCGCGAGTCCGAGGCGGGGCTGCTGGGCGACGTCGCGGGACGGCGGGTGCTGGAGGTCGGGGCGGGCGCGGCGCAGTGCTCCCGGTGGCTGGCAGCGCGCGGCGCGCAGGCGGTCGCGACCGACGTGTCGGGCGGCATGCTCGCCGCGGCACGGGAGCTCGACCGCCGGCTGGCCCGGGACCCGGCGCGCGAGGCGGGCCCGGTGGCCGGGCGCGCGGCGACGGTGCCGCTCGTGCAGGCCGACGCCCGGGCGCTCCCGTTCCCGGACGCGTCGTTCGACGTGGTGTTCACCGCGTACGGCGCGATCCCGTTCGTGCCGGACGCCGGGCGGGTGCACGCCGAGGCGGCGCGGGTGCTGCGGCCGGGCGGGCGCTGGGTGTGCTCGGTGACGCACCCGGTGCGCTGGGCGTTCCCCGACGACCCAGGCGAGCGCGGGCTCACCGCCGACCGGTCCTACTTCGACCGGCGGCCGTACGTGGAGCGGGACGAGCGCGGGCGGGTGCTCTACGCGGAGTACCACCGGACGATCGGCGACCACGTGGCGGACCTGGTCGGCGCCGGCCTGGTGCTGGACCGGGTCGTCGAGCCGTCCTGGCCGGAGGACAACGACCGGACCTGGGGCGGCTGGAGCCCCCTGCGCGGGCGGCACCTGCCGGGGACGGCGATCTTCGTGGCGCACCGCCCGGCGTAGCGGCTCCGCGTCCGCCGAGGTCGGCGGTTCCGTCCACCGGCCGGGGTGCGGAACCGACGACCTCGGGCGGAACCGACGACCTCCCGGACCTCAGTGCCCCGCGGCGTGCCAGCTCTCGCCGACGCCCACCGAGACGTCCAGCGGCACCGACAGGTCGTACGCCGCGCCCATCTGCGCGCGCACCAGGGTCTCCACCGCCTGGCGCTCCCCCGGGGCGACCTCGAGCACGAGCTCGTCGTGCACCTGGAGCAGCAGCCGGCTGCCGAGCCCCTGGGCGTCGAGCTCGCGCTGCACGCCGAGCATCGCCAGCTTGATGATGTCGGCGGCCGAACCCTGGATCGGGGCGTTGAGCGCCATCCGCTCCGCGGCCTCGCGGCGGACCCGGTTGTCGCTCGTGAGGTCGGGCAGGTACCGCCGCCGGCCGAGGATGGTCGCGGTGTACCCGGTCGCGCGGGCCTCGTCCGCCACGCCGGTCAGGTAGTCGCGCACCCCGCCGAACCGGTGGAAGTAGTCCTGCATGAGCGCCGCGGCCTCGGAGACCTCGATCTTCAGCTGCTGCGACAGGCCGTACGAGGACAGCCCGTACGCGAGGCCGTAGGACATCGCCTTGATCTTGGACCGCTGCGCGCTGGTGACCTCGTCCGTCGGCACGCCGAACACGCGCGAGCCGACGTAGGAGTGCAGGTCCTCCCCCGCGGTGAACGCCTCGATGAGGCCCTCGTCGCCGGACAGGTGCGCCATGATCCGCATCTCGATCTGCGAGTAGTCCGCGGTCAGCAGCGTCTCGTAGCCCTGGCCGACGACGAACGCCCGGCGGATCTGCCGGCCGGCCTCGGTGCGGATCGGGATGTTCTGCAGGTTCGGGTCGGTGGACGACAGCCGCCCGGTCGCCGCGATCGTCTGCTGGAACGTCGTGTGGATCCGGCCGTCGGGCGCCACCGAGCGGAGCAGGCCCTCGACCGTCTGGCGCAGCCGGATGGCGTCGCGGTGCGCGAGCAGGTGCTCGAGGAACGGGTGGCCGGTGCGGGCGAACAGGTCGGCCAGCGCGTTCGCGTCGGTGGTGTAGCCGGTCTTGGTGCGCTTGGTCTTCGGCATGTCCAGCTGGTCGAACAGCACCTCCTGGAGCTGCTTCGGCGAGCCGAGGTTCACCTCCCGCCCGATCGCGTCGTACGCCTCGCCCGCCGCGCGCTGCACCGCGGTGTCGTACTCCTTCTCCAGGGCCGACAGGTAGCCGGCGTCGGCCGCGATGCCGACGTGCTCCATGCGCTCGAGCACGCCCTCCAGCGGCAGCTCGACGTCGCGCAGCAGGTGGTCCGCGCCGCGGTCCACGAGCTGGCCGCCGAGCACGTCGACCAGGTCGAGCACCGCGGCCGCCCGGACGGCGCCGCGGGTGCCCTCCGAGGAGCCCTCCAGGTCGAGGTCGAGCGCACCCTGGCCGGCCTCGTCCGCCACCGCGCCGAGCTCGCGGCGCAGGTAGCCGATCGCGAGGTCGGACAGGTCGTAGCCGCGGCGGTCGGGCTGGAGCAGGTACGCGCCGAGCTCGGTGTCGAACTCCACGCCCGCGAGGGTCAGACCGCGGCCGGCGAGCGCGTGCCACGCCTCCTTGGCGGCGTGCAGCGCCTTGGGCTGGGCGGGGTCGGCGAGCCAGGCGGCCAGCGCGGCCTCATCGGCGGGGGCGATCTGCGCGAGGTCGTAGGCCACGGCCTCGCCGTCGACGACGAGCGCGACCCCCCAGGCGTCGCCGCCTGCCGGGGACGCCGAGCCCTGCACGTCCACCGCGGTGCGCGCGCCGGCGTGCCGCTCGAGCCAGGCGGCCAGGCCGCCGTCGACCGGCGTCACGACGACCGGGCCCTCCGCCGGGCCGGCCACGTCGCCCGCGCCGTCGTCCTCGCCCGGGAGCATGGCGAACAGCCGGTCGCGCAGGGTGCGGAACTCGAGCTCGTCGAGGATGGTGTGCAGCGCCTCGCGGTCCCACGGGCGCGCGACCAGGTCCTCCGGGCCGAGGGGCAGCTCCAGGTCGTCGAGCAGCCGGTTGAGCTGGCGGTTGAGCAGCACCTGGTCGAGGTTCGCGCGCAGCGACTCCCCCGCCTTGCCGGTGATCCTGTCGACGTTCGCGACGATGCCCTGCAGGCCGTCGTAGGTGGCGATCCACTTGGCGGCCGTCTTGGGGCCGACGCCGGGGACGCCCGGGAGGTTGTCGGACGACTCGCCGACCAGCGCGGCGATGTCGGGGTACCGGGCGGGCGGGACGGCGTACTTGGCCTCGACCGCCTCCGGGGTCATGCGCGCGAGCTCGGAGACGCCCTTGACCGGGTACAGCACCGTGACGCGCTCGTTCACGAGCTGGAGGGAGTCGCGGTCGCCGGAGCAGATGAGCACGTCCATCCCCTCGGCGGCGCCCTGGCGGGCGAGGGTCGCGAGGATGTCGTCGGCCTCGAAGCCCGGCTTGTCGAGCGTCGGGATGTGCATGGTCGCGAGGACCTGCTTGATGACGTCGACCTGGCCGCGGAACGGCTCGGGCGACGCGGAGCGGTTGGCCTTGTACTCCTCGTACTGCTCGGTGCGGAACGTGGTCCGCCCGGCGTCGAACGCGACCGCCACGTGGGTCGGCGCCTCGTCCCGCAGCAGGTTCGCGAGCATCGACAGGAACCCGAACACCGCGTTGGTGGGCTGGCCGGTCGAGGTGGCGAACTTGTCGACCGGGAGGGCGAAGAACGCCCGGTAGGCCATCGAGTGGCCGTCGACAAGGAGGAGTCGCGTCGCGTCAGTCACGGGTGCCAACCTATCGGGCATGGCTGACACCGACCTGCCGCCCGCCGCCGCCCCCGCCGACGCGCCCCTGGGCTCCCACGTCCCGCCCGGCACGCTCATGGAGCGCATGGGCATCGAGATCCAGGAGGTGTCGGCCGAGCGCGCGGTCGGCACCATGCCGGTCGCCGGGAACGTGCAGCCGTACGGCCTGCTGCACGGCGGCGCCTCCGCGGTGCTCGCGGAGACGCTCGGCTCCTACGCCGCGAACGCGCACGCGGGCCCGGACCGGCGCGCGGTCGGGATCGAGCTGAGCTGCACGCACCACCGGTCCGCGACCGAGGGCGTGGTGACGGGGACCGCGACCGCGGTCCACCTGGGCGGCCGGGTCGCGACCTACGACGTGGTGGTCTCGGACCCGCGCGGCCGGCGCGTCTGCTCGGCGCGGCTGACCTGCATGCTGATCGACGCCCGGCCCGCCTGAGCGGCCTCGGTCGCCGTCGCGGCGCGTCCGGCGCGGGCGCGCCGCCGGCGGGCGATGAGGTCGTCCAGGCCCGCGCGGGCGGGCCGGCGGCCGGGTTGCGGGGCGTCCGCGGAGAGCTTGCGCTGCAGCACCTCGGTGCTGACCACGCGGTGCGCCGCCGCCGGGGCGAACCCGAGCCGCGCGAGGAACCGGTGCATGCCGCGGGCGCCGGGCAGCGGCACCGCGAGGACGTCGGTCGCGCCGACGCGGCGCGCCTCCTCCACCACGCCGCCGAGCAGCGCGTGCCCCACGCCGCGGCGCCGGGCGCCCTCGGCCACGTAGACCGCCTCGATCGACACCGTCACCTCGTCGGTGAACAGGCTCGGCCCGACGATCCGGGCGAGCACCAGGCCGCACAGCTCGTCGTCGAGCGTCCCGACCAGGCCGACGGCGCCGGGCTCGGCCACGAGCGCCCCGATCTGGTGCCGCAGGCGGTCGGCGTCGTCGGTGCACAGCTGCGCGCCGACGAGCGACTCGGAGCGGGCCGCGAGGCTGAGGGAGACGAGGACGTCCAGGTCCTCGGGGCGAGCGGGTCGGACGGCGACGGGCGAGCGCACGGTACGACGACCTCCTGGACTACTCGGACGGCGCAGCGACTTCGGCGTCACCACGATCCTGCTGCGCCCCCCGCGGCATCGCCCGATCATGGCGCACGACCGGGGCCCCTGCCTAGTCGCGGGAGCGCTCCCGTCCGAGCGACGCGCGCGGAGACGCAGGTCACCGCACGGCACCGTGGCGCGTCTCACTCCACCGGGTGAACGCTGCTCCGTCCGGGCGGCGCCCTCGGCCGCACCGCCGCGCACCCCTCCCGGACGAATCGGACACACCGCACGGCGCGCCGACGTGACCTACGTCTCAAACGTGCCTGTAATCGCCCCGAAACGCAGCATCCCTACTGTCACGCCAACCCACTCGCGGCCTCCTGACCCTCCGCGAGCCCGCTGCCGACAGGTCGACGCCGTCGACCACGACCGGACGGAGGACCAGGTGCGCCGAGTCGCGACCAGGGACCGTTCCACCGCCGGGGCGCCCGCCGCCCTCGGCGTGCTCCTCCTCGCAGTTCTCTTCCTCCTCGCCGTGCCGGGCACCGCCCGCGCGGCCGTGGCCGGGTGCGTCGCCGACGCCGCGACCGGCTGCATCAACGGCACCATCCGCACGGCGGACCAGCAACCCGCGGTCGGCGTCGTCCTCGACGTCGAGGGTCCGGGCGGGACCACGCAGGCCACCACGGACGCCGAGGGCCGCTGGACCGCCGCCGTCACCGAGGCCGGCGCCTACACCGTCACCCTCGACGAGGCCACGCTGCCCGCCGGCGAGACCCTGCGGGACCCCGCGCAGAACCCGCGCACCGTCACCGTCGCGCTCGGGTCGTCCGCCGGGGCGCTGTTCCCGCTGGGCGCGCCCGCCGAGGCCGGCGGCTCCGACGAGGACCCCGACGCCGCGCCCGACCCCGAGAGCACCGCGCCCGCGGACGACGCCGGCGAGGTCGGCGCCCCGGTGGGCAGCTCGGAGACCGGGTCGTTCTCCTGGGGCCGGCTCGCGCAGCAGGCCAGCAGCGGCCTCGTGTTCGGCGTGCTGCTCGCCCTCGCCTCGGTCGGCCTGTCGCTGATCTACGGCACCACGGGGCTGTCGAACTTCGCGCACGGCGAGCAGGTCACGCTCGGCGCGATCGTCGCCTACCTCGCGGTGCAGTCGTTCGGGCTGCCGCTGCTCGTCGCGGGCGTGGTCGCCGTGCTGGTCGGCGCCGCGTCCGGCTGGCTGCAGGACGCCGGGATCTGGCACCCGCTGCGCAAGCGCCGGGTGGGCACGACCCAGCAGATGATCGTCACGATCGGCCTGTCGATGGCGCTGCAGTACACGTACCAGTTCTTCTTCGGCGGCGGCGCGCTGCGCATCGTCACCACCACGCCGACGATGGTCACCCTCGGCCCGGTGCGGATCAGCGCCACCTCGCTGTGGTCGCTGCTCATCGCCGCCGTCGTGCTGGCGGGCGTCGCGTACTTCCTGCTCGGCACCCGCGTCGGCCGCGCCACCCGCGCGGTCTCGGACAACCCGGCCCTGGCCGCGGCCTCCGGCATCACGGTCGACCGGATCGTCCGGCTGGTCTGGGTGCTCGGCGCGGCGCTGGCGGCGCTCGGCGGCGTGCTCATGGGCCTCTACCTGAACGCGACCTCCTGGAACATGGGAGGCGCCCTGCTGCTCCTGATGTTCGCGGCGGTCACGCTCGGCGGCCTCGGGCAGGCGTTCGGCGCGCTGGCCGGGTCGATCGTCATCGGCCTGGTCGTCGAGATGTCGAACCTCGTCATCCCGAGCGACATGCGCTACGCCGGCGCCCTGCTCATCCTCATCCTCGTCCTGCTGCTGCGGCCCCAGGGCATCCTCGGCCGCGCCGAGCGGATCGGTTAAGGAGCCGACATGGACTGGTCCCGCATCCTCGTCAACGTCGCCGGCGAGATCTTCGCCCCGACGACCGCCGCCTACGCGCTCGCCGCCATCGGCCTCAACGTGCACTTCGGCCTCACGGGCCTGCTGAACTTCGGCCAGGCCGGGTTCATGCTGCTCGGCGCGTACGGCTTCGCGATCTCCACCATCGCCGGCTGGCCCCTGTGGGCCGCCGTGCTCGTCGCGATCGCCTGCGCCGCCGTGTTCGGCCTGCTGCTCGGCATCCCGACCCTCAAGCTCCGCGGCGACTACCTGGCGATCGTGACGATCGCCGCCGCGGAGATCGTCCGGCTCGTCGGCCGGTCGACCGCCCTCACCGAGCTGACCGGCGCCTCGTCGGGACTGCGCGGCAACTCCTACAAGGACTCGTTCCAGGACGCCTCGCCGTTCCCCGACGGGACGTTCGCCCTCGGGCCGTTCGAGTACGCGATGAACGCCTCGAACTCCTGGTGGGTGCGCATCGTCGGCTGGGCCGTCGTCGCCCTCGCCTGCCTGCTCGTCTGGCTGCTGATCCGGAGCCCGTGGGGCCGGGTGCTCAAGGGCATCCGGGAGGACGAGGACGCCGTGCGCTCGCTCGGCAAGAACGTCTACTCCTACAAGATGCAGGCCCTGGTGCTCGGCGGCGTGATCGGCGCCGTCGCGGGCATCATCTACGTCCTGCCACGCGCCGTGCAGCCCGACTCGATGGGACGCCCGATGACGTTCTTCATCTGGACGATCCTGCTGCTCGGCGGGGCCGCGACGGTGTTCGGGCCCGTCCTCGGGTCGATCATCTTCTGGGTGTCGCTCATGCTCATCAAGTCGGTCATGCGCGCCGGGGTGCCGGAGTCGATCATGCGCACCGAGCAGATCGAGCAGTTCGGCTGGATCATCGTCGGCGTCACGCTGATGCTCCTGGTGATCTTCCGGCCACAAGGCATCCTCGGCGACAAGAAGGAGCTGGCGATCGATGTCCGCTGACCTCCCCCGGGGCCACGTCCCCGCCGCCACGCCGCACGCCACCACCGCGTCCGGCCGGGACCGCGTCACCGCCGACCTGGCGCACGTCGCGCACACCCCCGGCGTGCCCAAGCCCGACGCGATCGTCGTCGCCGACCAGGTCACCCGGCACTTCGGCGGCATGACCGCCGTCGACGTCGGGCACCTCGAGGTGCAGCGCGGCGCGATCACCGCCCTCATCGGGCCGAACGGCGCCGGCAAGACGACGCTGTTCAACCTGCTCACCGGGTTCGACAAGCCGTCCACCGGCACCTGGTCGTTCGAGGGCCGGTCCCTGTCCGGGGTCTCGGCGGCGCGCGTCGCCCGGTCCGGCATGGTGCGCACGTTCCAGCTCACCAAGGCGCTGTCGCGCATGACGGTGATCGAGAACATGAAGCTCGGGGCGACCAAGCAGTCCGGCGAGAACCTGTTCACCGCCCTGGTCCCGCCGCTGTGGAAGGCGCGGGAGAAGGAGATCACCGAGCAGGCCGAGGAGCTGCTGGTCCGGTTCAAGCTCGACGCCAAGCGCGACGACTACGCCGGCTCGCTGTCCGGCGGCCAGCGCAAGCTGCTGGAGATGGCCCGGGCGCTGATGTCGAAGCCCACGATGGTCATGCTCGACGAGCCGATGGCCGGCGTGAACCCCGCGCTCACCCAGTCGCTCCTCGGGCACATCCAGGCCCTGCGCGAGGAGGGCACCACGGTGCTGTTCGTCGAGCACGACATGCACATGGTCCGGCACATCTCGGACTGGGTGGTCGTGATGGCGGAGGGCAGGATCGTCGCCGAGGGCCCGCCCGAGGACGTCATGGCCGACCAGGCCGTCATCGACGCCTACCTCGGCGCGCACCACGACACCGACCTGGGCGACGACGCGCTGCTGGACGACGGCAGCATCGAGCAGCTCGAGGCCGAGGAGCAGGCGAACCAGGCGGCGGCCGCGGCCGCCCCGACGACCGAGGAGGGCTCGCGATGAGCACCGCCGTGCAGGGGTCCGACCCCTCGACCGTCCACCGCGGCGCCCCCGCCGGGGAGCCGCTGCTCGCGGCGACCGACCTCGTCGCCGGGTACGTGCCGGGCGTCAACATCCTCAACGACTGCAACCTGGTCGTGCACCCCGGCGAGCTCGTCGGCATCATCGGCCCGAACGGCGCCGGGAAGTCGACGCTGCTCAAGGCGCTGTTCGGGCTCGTGACCATCCGGTCCGGCTCGGTCGTGCTCAAGGGCGAGGAGATCACCAACCATCGGGCCGACTCGCTGGTCCGGCGCGGAGTCGGGTTCGTGCCGCAGACGAACAACGTGTTCCCGTCGCTGTCCATCCGGGAGAACCTGGAGATGGGGCTGTTCCAGGCGCCGAAGCGGTTCGCCGAGCGGTTCGACTTCATCGTCGACCTGTTCCCGGTGCTGGGCGAGCGGCGCAAGCAGCGCGCCGGGTCGCTGTCCGGCGGCGAGCGGCAGATGGTCGCCATGGCCCGCGCGCTGATGATGGACCCGTCGGTGCTGCTGCTCGACGAGCCGTCCGCCGGCCTGTCGCCGGTGCGCCAGGACGAGACGTTCCTGCGCACCCGGAAGATCAACAAGGCCGGGGTCTCGGTGGTCATCGTCGAGCAGAACGCCCGGCGCTGCCTGCAGATCTGCGACCGGGCGTACGTGCTGGACCAGGGGTCGAACGCGTACTCCGGGCCGGGGCGCGAGCTGATGCACGACCCGAAGGTGATCGAGCTGTACCTCGGCACGCTGGCGACGGACGTCGAGGCGGCAGCGGCGGACCGCCCGCCGACCGCACCCCCGGCGCCCCCGGCCACGCCTCCGGCGCCGTCGGCCGGCTGAAGGCCGCCGCCCGGGCGGCCCCGGGACCGCGAGGGGGTAGTCGACGCGTCGATCGAGCAGTCGCCGACTACCCCCTCGACGTGTCGACTACTCGCTGGGCGCAGCGCTTGCCCGGCGGCGGGCACGGCGAGCTCGCCGGCTCGGGTCAGGCGTGCACGTGGTCGTGCGGGTGCACGTGACCTTCGTGGTCGTGCGGGTGGTCGTGGTCCGCCTCGTCCTCGTCGAACGGCGGCATGCCCAGGCGCGCGCGGACCTCCGGACGGCGCAGCGGCGGGACCGTCGCCGGCGGCCGCCGCCGCTCGGGCAGCTCGTCGAGCAGCCGCGTCACGATGGCGGCGATCTCGTCGACCGCGCGGTCGAGCGGCTCGGCCGTCGCGGCGCTCACCGACTGCACGCCGGTGACCTTGCGGACGAACTGACGGGCCGCGGCCACGATCTCCTCGTCGGTCGCGGCGGGCTCGAGGCCCCGCAGCGTGGTGATGTTCCGGCACATGCCGCCCACGGTAGGTCGGCCCCGGCCGCGCGGGAAGACCCCCCGGGCGACCGAGGCGCGCCTCAGCCGGCGGACGGGTAGACGATCTGCTGCACGGCCCACCGGTTGCCGTCGGGGTCGGCGAAGAACAGGAACCGCCCCCAGGGGAAGTCCTGCACCTCCCCCACCTCGAGCCCGCGGCCGGTGAGCTCCTCGCGCGCGGCGTCGATGTCCGCGACGACGAGCTGCAGCCCCTCGACGGAGCCGGGCGGCATCGTCGTCAGCCCGGTCCCGATCGCGATGGACGCCCCCGAGCCGGGTGGCGTCAGCTGCACGAACCGGATGCCGCCCCCGACCTCGTGGTCGTGGTCGAGCACGAACCCGGCGCGCTGCGTATAGAAGTCCTTGGCCCGGTCCACGTCGGAGACGGGCACCTGCACGAGCTCCAGTCGGTAGTCCATGCCCGGACGCTACGCCCGGCCACCGACACCGCCCTCGCCCGCCGGGGACGACCGAGGGCCCGGGACGCCGCACGCGTCCCGGGCCCTCGTCGCCCGGAGGCCGGTCCCCTGCTCCGGCCGGAGGCTCAGGCGTCCGTCGTCACTCGCCGACGGAGCCCTCGACCGCCTTCACCCAGACGTTCTTGTTGTCGGCGCCGTACTTGTACACGCCGATGAACGCGGACGACGGGTCGTTGTCCTCGTTGAACGGTCCGACGCCGGCCTGGCCGACGTACTGGATGTCCTCGCCCGAGTCGAGCAGCTCGACGCAGTCCGCGTAGGAGGTGCACTCCTCGCCGCCGTCGGCGCCCGACACCGCGGCCATGTTGGCCTGGATGGTGGGGCCGTCGGTGCCGCCGCCCTTGACCGCCGCGAGGGCCGCCAGGATGGTCGCGTCGTACGACTCGGGGCCGTAGGCGTAGTCCGTCAGCGCCGGGTCGACCTCCTTGAGGCGCGCCTGGAAGTCGTCGCTCGGGAACGCGCCGGGGATCGTGCCCTGCGCGCCCTCGAGGGTGCCCGGGTCGAAGTCCGCGGAGTAGTCGGCCGTGTTGCCGTCGACCATGTAGATCGTGGCCGGGTCGACGCCCGCGGCGACGAGCTCCGGGATGATCTGCTTGGTCTGCTCGAACGCCAGGACCACGACGGCGTCGGGGCTGGTCGCCATGAGCGCGGTGACGTCGGTCGCGAAGCTGCTCGCGGCCGGGTCGAACTCCTCGCCCTCGTTGCCGTAGACGACGGTGGCACCCGCGTCCTCCACGGTGGTCTTGACGACGTTGCGCAGCGAGGTGCCGTAGTCGTCGTTGAACACCAGGATGCCGATGTTCGCGTGGCCGTCGCCGGTGATGAGGTTGCCGAGCGCGGCGCCCTGGACGGTGTCCGGCGGCGCGGTGCGGAAGTAGAAGTCGGAGTAGCCCGACAGCGACGTGGCCGTGTTCGCCGGGGAGATCTGCACGATCTCGGCGCCCGTGATGTCGTCGACGACGTTGAGCGTGACCGACGAGGACGCCGCACCGACGATGACCTGGACGTCCTGCGAGATGAGGTCGGTGACCGACTGGGTCGCGACCTCGGCGTGGTCCGCGTCGGACGAGTCGGCGTGGATCACCTCGACGTCCGAGCCGAGGACGCCGCCCGCCTCGTTGATCTCCTGGACGGCCAGGTCGACGCCCGCGATCTCCGGCGGGCCGAGGTACGCCAGCGTGCCGGTCTGGGGCAGCAGGGTGCCGATGATCAGCGGGCCGGCGTCGCCGTCCGCCGTCTCGTCGCCGCCCGACCCGCCGTCGTCGCCGCCGGCGCACGCGGTCAGCACGAGCGCGACGGCGCCGGCGAGAGCCGCCGCCTGGACGGCATGTGTCGTACGAATCATGCGTGGTACTCCTGTCGGTGAGTACTGCCTGCCGGGAGCCCCGGCCGGATGCCGGGGTGGTGCCACCGGCGGTGTGTGGCCGTGAAGGTATGCGCCCCATGTGTCCGCCGCGTGTCGTGCATGTCACACCGGATGACCGGTGCCGATTCGTGACCTTCCCGCGGGAAGACGCGGATCGTGGCACGACACGCCGCCCGGCTGTGGCGTGGATCACATCGTGGACACGACAGGGTGCTCCGACAGCACGAGGCCCGGCCCACCGTGCGGTGGACCGGGCCTCGGGGAGACTCAGGACGCGGGGATCAGGAGCCGCCGCCGACCTGGTCGATGACCGCGTCCGCGACCTCGCGCATCGTGAGGCGGCGGTCCATGGAGGTCTTCTGGATCCAGCGGAACGACTCCGGCTCCGTGAGGCCCATCTTGGTCATGAGCAGGCCCTTGGCGCGGTCGACGCGCTTGCGGGTCTCGAACCGCTCGGCGAGGTCGGCGACCTCGGACTCGAGCGCGGTGATCTGCGCGTAGCGGGAGATCGCGATCTCGACCGCCGGCAGCAGGTCGGCCGGGCTGAACGGCTTGACGACGTAGGCCATCGCGCCGGCGTCGCGGGCGCGCTCGACCAGCTCGGTCTGCGAGAACGCGGTGAGCAGCACGACCGGCGCGAGGTGCGCCTTGGCGATGCGCTCGGCCGCGGAGATGCCGTCGAGCACCGGCATCTTGACGTCCATGACGACGACGTCGGGCTTGAGCTCGGTCGCGAGGGCCACGGCCTGCTCGCCGTCACCCGCCTCGCCCACGACGTCGAAGCCCGCCTCGCGGAGCGTCTCGACGACGTCCATCCGGATCAGGGCCTCGTCCTCCGCGACGACCGCGCGGCGGGCCGGCTTGGCGGCCGCCTCGGGCGCCTGCTCGGCCGCGCGGGCCTGCGGGATGTCGAGGTCGAGGGTGGGGTCGGCGGCCTTCTCGTCGCCGCTCGGCGTCGCGTCCTGGGTGCTCACGAGGAGAGATTCTAGGACCTCGGGCGGTTCCGGCGCGTCCCCGGGCCTGTGAACCTGCGCACGCCGACCGGTCGGTAGCGAATGCGGCGGCGCGACCGGCCCGGCCCTGCGGGGGTCACGCGGCGCCGTCGACCACCGACCGCGCGCCCACGACCGGGCGCGTCCGCAGCCACCGCGCGAACGCGGCTGCGGGCATCGGCCGCCCGTGGAGGTAGCCCTGGACGCGGTCGCAGCCGAGCGCGCGCAGCAGCTCCTCCGTCTCCCGGTCCTCGACGCCCTCCGCGACGAGCCGCAGGCCCAGGTGGTGCGCGAGCTCCACCGTGCCCGAGACGATCGCCCGCGTGCGCGGGTCCGCGAGCGCCCGGGCGGTGAACGAGCGGTCCAGCTTCAGCTCCTCCGCCGGGAGGTCGTTCAGGTAGGCCAGCGAGGAGTAGCCGGTGCCGTAGTCGTCGATGCTCAGGCCGATGCCGCGGTTCGCCAACCGGTGGGTCACCTCGACGGCCCGGTCCGGGTCGTCCATCAGCGTGGTCTCGGTGATCTCGAGCACCAGCGCACCCGGCGCGAGCCCCGACCGCGCGAGCGCGTCGTCGACGACCTCGAGCAGACCCGGCTCGCCCAGGCTCGAGGTGGAGAGGTTGACCGCGACGCGCACGGCGCACCCCTGGTCGGCCCAGTCCGCCGCCGCGTGGGTGGCCTGGTCGAGCACCCGCCGGGTGAGCCGGCCCATGAGTCCGTGCTCCTCGGCGAGCGCCAGGAACGCGGACGGCGGCAGGACCCCGTGCTCGGGGTGCTCCCAGCGCACCAGCGCCTCGGCGCCGACGACCCGGCCGTCCGCGGCGTCGACCTGCGGCTGGAAGTGCGTGGTGATGCGCCCGTCCCGCGGGTGGCCGTCGACGTCGAGCGCTCGGCGCAGCGCGTCCACCCGATCGCGCTCGTCCCGCGCCCGCGCGTCCGACTCGCGGTCGTACAGCCGCACCCCGCCCCCGGCCGCCTTGGCGTCGTACATCGCGGCGTCCGCGCACCGCAGCAGACCGGACGCCGCGCGAGCACCCACGGCCGTCGTCGCGACGCCGACGCTCGCCTCGAGCCGGACGACGCGCCCCTCGACCCCGATCGGCCGGGTCAGCTCGCGCCGCAGGTCGCGTCCGAGCGCCACCGCGGCGTCCGCGTCGGCGTCCACGAGGGCGACGGCGAACTCGTCGCCTCCGAGCCGCGCCACGAGGCCCCGGCTGCCGACGGTCCCCGCCAGCCGGGCGGCGGCAGCCCGGATGACGCCGTCGCCGACGGCGTGCCCGAACCGGTCGTTGACCTCCTTGAACCGGTCGAGGTCGATCACCAGGAGGGCGCCGCGCGGATCGGCCGCGACGGCGCGGACGTGCTCCACGAGGGCGCGGCGGTTGGCGACCCCCGTCAGCGGGTCGGTGCGGGCCTCCTGCCGCACGGTGGCCAGCTGCGCGAGGTCGCGCACGAGCCGCAGCACCCGGGCGCCGCCGCCCACCACCGCGACCGCGGCGAGCGCGGACGACACCGGGTTCTCCCCCGGTACCAGCGCGTCCACCACCAGGATCACCACGCCCGCGGCCATCACGACGAGGGCGCCCAGCGTCGTGTCCTGGGACGCCGCCTCCTGCGGCGGGAGGGCGCGCGCCCGCCCGACGCGCAGCACCGCCGTGACCAGCACCAGACCTGCCCACGCGACGACGACGACCGCGCCGGGCGTCGCGCCGGGCCCGCGGAGCAGCGCCGTCAACTCGATGGCCGCGACCAGCGCCAGGGCGAGGGCGAGGGCCCACGCCCGCAGGTCGCGGCGCAGGCCGGCGATCGCGAGCACGGTGCCCGCGGTGCCCAGGGCCACCAGCAGCGCCGCGAGCCGGACCAGGACGAGCTGGGTCGCCCACCACGGCGCGCTGCCCGGCGCATCCCCGACGAGGAGGTTCCCGATGGCCAGGACGGCGGCCCCGGCGCTGACGCCGTTGAGCCAGTCCCCCGGGTCGGAGAGCGCCGAGCGGATGCGGTTCCAGTGCACGAGCCCGTGGTACAGCGCGGCGGCGGTGAGCACGGCGCCGGCGGTGAAGGCCGCGCCGTGCGGCCCGCCCACGGACGCCAGGACGGCCTCGGTCGCGAGGCCGGCGGCGAGCGACCAGGCGGCCACGGCTGCCCACCGCCACGTGACGTGGTCACCGTCCCGGTGCCGGTCGGACCCCCGGAGCAACCCGCCCGCGAGCGCAGCGGTGGCCGACGCGGCGACGACGAGCGCGACGGGCGCGGGTCCCCGCAGAGCCAGCGCGACGGCGGCCAGCGCGGCGGCAGCCAGGGCGGCGGCGGTCGCGAGCAGGACGGCGGAGCGGGTCCGGGGGCGCGGGGCGCGGCCGGGAGGGGTGGTGGTCATCGGGGCTTTCCTGGTGTCGGGCGGGCGCGAGGAGCGCGCCTCCGGCGGCGTCGCCGCCGCCCGGGCCGTCGTCGACCGTCCCGGGGACGCACCGTCCGCTCGGTGCACGACGAGGATGCGCCCCGCCGTGCGGCACCGGCGACCGGGGAGCGGGTGAATCGCCTGGTGGTGCGGGTGACCGGTCCGCGAGCGGCGGGCTCCGGGCACGGGCGGACGCTCCGATCAGGCGTCGGCGCGGACCCGCTCGACCCAGTCGGCCAGCAGCCCGGCGAGCACCGCCGGGCGCTCGTGCGGCAGCGCGTGGCCCGCCGCCTCGACGACCGCGACCGTCGCGCGCGGGTAGCGCTCGAGCAGCCCGAGCGCCCCCGCGTACCCCACGAACGAGTCCCGGCGGCCGGCGACGACGAGCACGGGCCCCGCGTAGGGTGCCGCGGCGGGCCCGTCCAGCCCCGTGATCTCCCAGCGCTCCCCGATCCGCGCGTTCGCCGGGCCGTCCGCGAGCGCCGCGCCCGGCTCGACGAACCGCCGGTACCGGTCGAGCATCGCCAGGGTCTGGACGACGAAGTACCCGCGGAACTCCGCGTCGCCCAGGTCGTCGTCCCGGACGACGGGCTCGTGCGCCGGGACGCCGTGCCCGCCGGCGACCAGCGGGCAGATCAGCGCCAGCCCGGCGACGAGGTCGGGGCGCCGTGCCGCGATCCCCCGGGCGTCGTGGGCACCAGCCGAGTGCCCGGCCAGCAGCACCGGCTCGCCGCCGGCGACCCCCGCGACGAACCCGACCAGCACGTCCACGACGTCGTCCTCGGAGCGCAGGGTGGGTGGGGCGGGGGTCCGGCCGTGCCCGGGGACGTCCGGGTACACCCGGCGCAGCCCGCCGACGGCCGCGAGCGCCGGGTCGAGGCAGGCTTCGGGCTCCCGGTGGTCCACCCCGGCCCCGTGCAGCACGACGACCGTGCGGCCGGCGCCGTGCGCGACGTGGTGCACGGGGACGCCGTGCGTCGTGAGCTCCATGCGCGCCACCCCCGCCTCAGCGGAGGACGACGGCGCCGTCCTCCCCGTGCCCGTACAGGATGCCGCCCTGGGTCCACACGCTGTCGACTCCCGGCGGCAGCGGCGTGCTCCACGCCGGCCTGCCGGAGCCGAGGGCGTAGGCGGCGAGCACCGGGTCGCCGGACCGGGCGTCCCGCTCGACGCGGAGCAGGTGGACGCCGTCCGTCATCAGGCGGTGGTCGTCGAGGACGCCGCCCTCGGTGCTCCACCGCTCCTCGCCGGACAGGGCGTCGACGGCCCACAGCCGGCCGCGGTCGCCGCTGCCGTACAGGACGCCGTCGAGGAGCAGGCGGTTGGTGGACGCCATGCCGTCCGACCGCCGCTCCCAGAGCACCTCGCCGGAGGCCGCGTCGACGCCCCGGAGCCGCCGCTCCAGCGAGCCGTCGGAGACCTCGACCACGAGCACGTCCGGCGCGGAGCCGTCGTCCGGTGCCAGCAGCTGCACCTGCCCGTCGGCGACCGCGGTCCCGGAGCCGTCGGCGCCCAGCAGCAGCGTGCGGCTCGACCCCTGGAGGTCGACCAGCCGGTCGCCCCGGACGACGGCGACCCCGGCACCGCCGGCCTGCACGCTGCCGCTCCCGGCGTCGACCGCCCAGGTCGCGCTCGCCGCGACGACCAGGACGTGGCCGCCCGCGCGGGACAGCCAGCCGCTGCCGCCACCCGGGGCGAGCGGCTCCGGCACGTCGGCGGCCCAGAGCTGCTCACCGGTGCGGACGTCGGTCGCGACCAGGTGGACGGACTCAGGGCCGGGGGTCCCCACGACGAGGGCGTGCCCGACGGCGACGGCCGACGCACCGGGGTCCAGCTCGCGCTCGCTGCGGACGGCGTGGTCACCGAGGTGGACCTCGACCAGCCGGGTGGCCTCCGGCGCGCCGGAGGCGTCCCCGTAGTCGGTGAGCACGCACCACAGCACCCGCGCCCGGTCGTCGATGCCGCTGTCGCACGCGACGCCGCGGCTCGACAGCCCGGGGTCCGCCGGGCCGGCCACGTCGACGCTCCAGACCTGCTCGCCGTCGGCGGGGTCGATCCCGACGACGCGGACCGGGTCGGACGCGTCGCCGACCACCGTCCCGGCGACGAACCCGTCCTGCGTGTGCACCCCGCCGTACAGCGCCGTCGCCAGCCCCGGCGACGCCATCGGCGTCGGGTCGAGCGGCGGGGTCACCGTCGTCGTGATCACGCCGGGCGTCTCGCGCAGCCGCTCGGCCGTCGACTCGGTCCGGGCGTCCGCGACGGCCTGCCACGCCACGACCGCGAGCACCCCGGCGACGGGCAGCGGCCACCAGCGGCGCAGGACGGCGCGGGCGCGACGGGCGCGACCGGGGGCCGCCGGGGCGTCGGGCGGTGCCGGCTCGCCGGTGTCGTCCAGCTGCACGTCGGCCATGCGCCCCGCCCCCATGCGCCCACCGTAGGCGGACGGAAGGGCGCCGCGGGCGAGTTCGGCGGTCGACGTCGGCCCTGATCAGCATGCCCGCGGACCCGTCCCCGGGAACGACGCAGCGCCCGGGCACGAGGTGCCCGGGCGCTGCGGCTGCGGAGCGGACGACGGGATTCGAACCCGCGACCCTCACCTTGGCAAGGTGATGCTCTACCACTGAGCCACGTCCGCACGGCCTCGTCCTCGGCCCGTTCCCGGGCCGCGAGGCGAGATAGGACAGTACAGGGCGCGCGGGGCTTTCGCGAAACCGCGACGCGCCGCCGTCCGCGCTTCAGGGGGTGGTGCGAGGGCCGCCGATGGCCGTCAGACGGTCGACGAGGTGGTCCGCCGACGGCGCCTCGACGGCCACCTCGACGGTGCCACCCGGCACGTCGAGCACCAGGACCGCCAGCCCCGGCGCGACCCGCAGCGCGTCCCCCCGCCCGGTGCGCCGACCGGTCCGGCGCACGCCGTCGACCGCGAGCCGGACGGGCGCGCGGCGCAGGGGCCGCATGCCGAGCGCGAGCCGCACGACGGTCACCCCCGTCCGGTCGACGTCGAGCACCGCGGCGACCCAGCGCGAGCCGAGGCCGGTGTCGCCGTCGGCCGCGCGCACCGACCCCTCGAAGCGCCCGGTGAGCGCGCCGGTGGCCGCCCGGCGGCGCTGCAGCCGCCCCGACAGAACGTCCCCGAGGCCCACCCCGACGGCCGCGGCGCCGCCGATCACCCACCCCGTGCTGAGGTCCTCCTGGTGGAACACCCAGCGGGCGAGCGCGGCGCCCGCGGCGGCGCCGAGCACGCCGCCGACGAGGACGACGAGGACGGTCGAGCGGCGGGACGTCATGGGGCCAGCATGGCGGTACCGAGCCGTCGGTGTCCCTCGCGCACGAGGCGGGTCTCGCGCAGGGCGCGTGAGCGGTGCCCCGAGTGGGATTCGAACCCACACTGGATCGGGTTTGAGCCGATTGCCTCTGCCGTTGGGCTATCGGGGCGCCGCACCAGGCTACCGGCGCGCGGGCGGCCCCCCGACCGCCGCGCCCGCGTCCGCGGGCACTCGCTCCGGCTCCGGCAGCACGCCCGCCCGCGCCAGGGACCCCAGCCACGCCAGGCTCGGCTTCGGCGTCCGGGCGAACGTCGACCGGTCGACCGCGACCAGCCCGAACGTCGGGCGGTAGGACCCCCACTCGTAGTTGTCGAGCAGCGACCAGTGCAGGTACCCCCGCACGTCGCAGCCGTCCTCGACGGCCGCCGCCAGGCCCGCGAGCGCCCCGGTGGTGTAGGCGATCCGCCGCGCGTCGTCGGCGGTCGCGATGCCGTTCTCCGTGACCAGCATCGGCACGCCACCCGTCACCTCGCGGGTGTGCCGGAGCGCGTGCCCGAGCGCCGCCGGGTAGTACTCCCACCCGATGAGCGTCCGCTCCGCGTCCGCGGGGTGCTCGACCGGGCCGTCCGGGCCGATGACGGTGCGCAGGTAGGCCTGCACCCCCACGAAGTCGTCGCCGCGGGACTGCTCGAGGAAGAAGTCCTCCCGCCAGTACGCCCAGGCGTCCCGGGCCTCCTCCGCCCCCGGGAGCGCCTGGTAGTCCTGGTTCGCCACCGACCAGCCCGAGCGCACGTGCCCCAGCCCGCGCAGCACCTCGACCGCGGCGTGGTGCGCGGCGGCGATCACCCGGGAGGCGTGCGGCGACGGCCCCGGCCAGCTGACGCCGACCTCCGTGTCGATCCGCGCGTCGGCCTGGTTGACCATCATGTTCGGCTCGTTGATGGTCACGACCCAGCGCACGTCGTCGAGGATGGTCGCGGCGGCTTCGACGTACCGACGGAACCGGTCGACGACGTCGGGGGCGTACCAGCCGCCCTCGTGGTGCTGCCAGGCCGGCACGGTGAAGTGGTGCAGCGTGACGACCGGTTCGACGCCGCGGTCCCGGCAGGTGTCGATCATCCGCCGGTAGTGGTCGAGCTGGGCGCGGGACACCTCGTCGCGGGCCGGCTCGATCCGGGCCCACTCCAGGGAGAACCGGTAGGCGGTCAGGCCGGCGTCGGCGAGCAGCCGGATGTCCTCGGGGTACCGGTGGTACGAGTCGCAGGCGTCGCCGGACACCTCCTCGACGTGCGTGCCGGGCTGGTGCTCCAGCAGCCAGTTGCTCGCGTTTGTGTTGCCGCCCTCGACCTGGTGGCCCGCGGTGGCGGCGCCCCACAGGAAGCCGTCGGGCGCGGGGACGGCGGCGGGCAGGGGCGGGGTGGTGCGCAGGGTCATGCGGTGGGTCCTTCCGGGTCGGGCGGTCGCGGGGTCGGTCGGGCGGTCGCGGCGTCGCGACCTCACGGGGCGGGCGCGAGGGCCCGGGGTCAGCGCGCCAGGTCCAGCACGGCGTACCCGTGCCCGTCGAGGCGCACGGCGTCTCCCTCGGCCCGGCACCCGCGGGCCAGCACGACCCCCGCGTCCCCGGCCCCGGGGAGCTCGGCCGACACCGGAACGCGCCCCGGGTTCAGCAGCACCGCGAGCGTCCCGCCGCGCAGGTACGCGAAGGGGTACCCAGTCGAGAGCACGCGGACGGGCGACCCGACGTCGAGCCGCCGGTCGGCGTGCCGCCGCGCGACCAGGGCACGCACGTGGTGCAGCAGCGACCCGGGGTCGGTGACGGCCCCCGCGACCGTGGGCGCGCCGGGCGCCGGGTCCTGCGGCAGGTAGCGGGAGTCGTGGGGTGCACCGGGGCCGAAGCCGTCGGCGGTCAGCCCGCCCCACGGCATCGGCGTCCGGGACCCGGCGCGGTCGTACCGCGGGCCGAGGCGGGAGCCCTCGGTCGTCGGCGCGTCCGGCAGGTAGCGCATCCCGATCTCGTCGCCGTAGTAGATCGACGGCATCGACGGCCAGGTCAGGGCGAGCACCAGCGCGGCGCGCGCCTGCTCGGGGTCCCGGTCGCCCGCGACCAGCCGGGTGAAGTCGTGGTTCGACGTCGGCAGGCCGGTGACGCCGCCACGGCCCGACGCGGTGATGGCGGCGTCCGCCTCCCGCCACGCCGCGACGAACGGCGCGGCGTCGCCGAGCCCGGCGGCGTCGGCCCAGGCGTGCCGCTCCTCCCAGACCTCGTCCACCGTCCCGGCGCCGTTGTTCCAGAGGGATCGCAGCGCCAGCCCCTCGTTCCCGCCGCCGAACTGCAGGAAGAAGTCGGCGTGGAACCCGGCGGGCACGGACACGCGGGGGTCGCCCCACTCGGCCACGAGCACCCGCCCGGGGTAGGCGGCGTCCACCCAGTCGCGCATGCCGCGCCACAGCCGGCCGGTCTCGACGAGGCCGGGGTCGTCCTTGACGAGCGAGCCGGCCATGTCGACCCGGAACCCGGCGACGCCGCGGTCGAACCAGAACGCCATGATCTCCCGCAGCGCCGCGCGGTTGGCCCGCGGGCCCGGGGCGTCGACCGGCTGCCGCCAGGGTTGCGCGGGGTCGGGCCGGGCGTAGCCGAAGTTGAGCGCGGGCTGCACGGGGAAGAAGTTCGGCAGGTAGTAGCCGCCGCGCCGGCCCGGGCCCGGCCGGAAGCCGTCGACGGGCGTCGCCGACCACACGTACCGGTCGTCCGCGGGGTCGTCGGCCGCGGCCCGGAACCACGGGTGCTGGTCGGAGGTGTGCCCGGCGACGAGGTCGAGCAGCACCGCGATCCCCCGGCGCGCCGCCTCGTCCGCGAGCGCCGCGAGGTCGTCGTTCGTGCCGTACCGCGGCGCCACCCGGAGGAAGTCGGCGACGTCGTACCCGGCGTCGGCGAACGGGGACGCGAAGCACGGGCTCAGCCACAGCGCGTCCACGCCGAGCCAGGCCAGGTAGTCGAGCCGGTCTGCGATGCCGCGCAGGTCGCCGATCCCGTCGCCGTCGGCGTCCGCGAACGACTGCGGGTAGATCTGGTAGAGCACCGCGCGGTCCAGCCGCCCGGCCAGGTCCGTCACGCCCATCGGGCCGCCCCCTCCGCGCCGGCGTAGCCGAGCGTCGCCGCACCCGACCCGGGTGGCTGCACCAGCCACGCCCCGGACCGCGCGGGCAGCGCGAGCACGCCGGGCCCGCGCGCGGTCCCGGATCCCGGCCCCGCCAGCGGCACCCCGCCCCGCGCCAGCGACACCTCCGCCGGCCACGGCGACACGTTCAGCACGTGCACCACCCGCGTCCCGTCCGGCGCCGCCGTCGGCACCACGACGACGGGCGCGGTCGACGTGGCGGCCACCACCGGCTCCGCCCCCAGCGCCCCGAGCAGCGCCGCCCACGCCGGCAGCGCGCACGGCAGGTCCGCCGCCACGAGCAGCGCCTCCCCGGCCCCGCACGGCACCCGGACCACGCACGGCTCGCCGGACCCCGTGACCCGGGCCAGCACGTCCGCGCCGGCCGGCAGCCCCGTCAGCGGCTGCACGAACCCCGCCCGCACCTCGGCGAGCGGCAGCCGGTCGTCCGCGGGCGTGACCGACGGGAACCGCGTCGCCGACGACTCCGCCCGCGCGCCGGCCGTCACGCCCAGCGCGTCGAGCAGCACCGTGCACGGCTCGCCGAGCGGGTCGAGCGTCGGCACCGGCCCGTGCAGCAGCAGCCGCCCGCCCGCCCGCACCCAGTCCGCGAGCCGCACCTGGACCGACGCGTCGAGCACGGGGGTCGACCCCAGTGCCAGCACATGCCCTGCGGGCAGCCCGGCGAGCGTCCGCGCCCCGGAGGACCCGTCCGCCTGCAGGTCGACGGCGTCCGGCGCGAACCCGCCCAGCACCAGCGCCCGGGTCAGCACCTCCCGGGGCCCCGAGCCGCGCGACCGCTCGAGGTCCGCGACGTGCGCGGCCTCCCGCGCGGACCCGGGGTACCGGTACTCGGTCATGTAGTGGTCGGGGACGAACCCGAGCGTCACCGGCGCCGGCTCCGGCCGGGCGGCCCGGAGCAGCGCCGCCGCGTCCGCCACGGCCCGGGTGGCGCCGCGCAGCGCGCCCCACCCCGGCGCGCGCCTGCCCTCGGGGTCCACCGGCGCGGCGAACCCGTGCCGCTCGCCCGTGCTCGCAACCCGGTCGTTGCCGTCGCCCACCCTCGCGGGCAGCAGCGGGTTCCGCCCGCCGGTCAGCAGGTAGTAGTTCACGAACGTCTGCCCCTGCGCCACGCACAGCTGGAGCTTGAGCGGCGCCGCCTCCGGCCCGCACGCGACGTCGAGCGCCTCCCCGTAGTCGCCCGTGCCGACCTCGAACTCCAGGGTCCCGGTCGGCTGGCCGGGCGCGACGGTCGCGGCGAGGAACGCGTTCGACGCCCACAGGCCCGGCAGCTTCGCGAGCGTGAGGTCGCCCAGGTAGTAGTCCGCGCCGGGCAGCACGTCCGGCCGGCCGGCCCAGGTCCGGTGCAGCTGGGCGACACCGAGCGGGAAGTGCCGCGCCTCGCCGCCCCAGCAGCCGTGCACGTTGACGAGCAGCGGCACGTCGATCCCCGCGGCGCGGACCCGGTCCCGCAGCAGGCCGACGTACTCCGCGTACCGGTCGCGGGCCTGCCGGCCGAGGTCGCCCCGCAGCGCCAGCACCGCGTCCTCGGCAGGCGACCGCACCGCGGCGACCCACGCCGCGGGGTCGTGCGGGTCGGCCCCGTACCGGGCGCGCACCGCCTCCCGACCCCCCGGGCCGGCGTCCGCCAGGACCCGGCGGGCCAGGTCCGCCACGGTCGCGTCCGACAGGTCCGGGCTGTTCGTCACCCACGGCAGCATCCCGACCTCGTTGTCGAGCTGCACCGCCACGACGGGCCCGCCGCGGTCGACGGTGCGGGCCGCGAGGACCGGCAGCACCGCGTCGAGCCACGTCCCGCACGCGGCGAGGTACGCCGGGTGCAGGTAGTCGACGACGGTCGCCTCGGGCTCGGAGCCGTCCCAGCCTGGCGGCACCACCTCCGGGTGCTCGCGCAGCAGCCGCTGCCCGAGGCCCTCGTGCTTGAGCTCGGCCATGACGAACGGCCCGGGCCGCGCGATCACCGCCAGCCCGCGCTCCGCGCACAGGTCGAGGAACGCGCCGACGTCGAGCTCGGGCCGGGTGCGGCCGGTGACGTCGACACCGCCGTCCGCGGTCTCGTGCACCAGCCACGGGACGTAGGTCGCCACGGCGGTCAGGCCCAGGTCGAGGGCGTCGTCCAGCCGGTCGGCCCAGTCGGCGCGGTCGAGCCGGAAGTAGTGCACCTCCCCCGCGAGGACGAAATCGTCGGTCAGGGACGGGAACCGTACGGGTGCCACGCGCTACCCCTTCGTAGCTGTCGGGACCGGCTGAGATCGGGTCTTGCTTGTAACCGGTTACGTCTGCACAGTACGAGCCGTAACCGGTTACATCCAGGGCCGGTTCGGACGAGGGAGACCGAGATGGCCGGCACCGGGCGACCCACCGTGCGCGACGTGGCGCGGCACGCCGGGGTGTCCGTCGCGACCGTCTCCCGGGTCACGCACGACGACCCGGTGGTGACCGGCAGCACCCGGGACCGGGTCCTCGCCTCGATGCAGGCGCTCGGCTACACGCCGTCGGTGCTCGGCAGCGGGCTCGCCTACCAGCGGCACCACACCCTCGGCGTCGTCCTGCCGGGCCTGGGCGGGCCGTACTTCGCCGCGCTCATCCAGGGCGCCGAGTCGGTCGCCGCCGAGGCCGGCCTCGCGGTCAACGTGCTCGGCACCCACCTCCGGCACGACGCGGTCCAGGCGGTGCACCAGCTCGCGCTGCGCACCGACGGGCTGATCGTGCAGGGCGGCACGGTGCCGGACGACCTGCTCGCCTCGATCGCCGAGAAGCTGCCGGTGGTGCTGGTCGCGGGCGAGCACCCCGACCTGCTCACCGTGCGCACCGACGGCCGGGCGGCGGCGCGCGAGCTCACCGCCCACCTGGTCGAGGCGCACGGCCACCGCCGGCTGCGGTTCGTCGGCACCACCGACGGCTCGCCCGACACCACCGCGCGGTACGCCGGGTTCCGGGACGCGCTCGCCGCCGCCGGCCTGGCCGAGCACGGCGCGCCGGTGCACCACGGGCTCGAGGCCCGGTACGGCGCGATGGCCGCGCGCCAGCTGCACGCCGAGGGCGACCTGCCCGACGCGCTGGTGTGCGCCAACGACGAGCTCGCGTTCGGGGTCCTGGCGACGCTGCCGGGCCTCGGGGTCGCGATCCCCCGGGACGTGGCGATCGTCGGGTTCGACGACCTGGACCTGGCGGCCCTCGCCTCCCCCACGCTCACGACCGTGCACCAGCCGGTGCACGACCTCGGCTCGACCGCCGCGGAGCTCGTGCTCGCGGCGACGCGCCGCACCCGGGAGCCGTTCGCTCCCCTGCCCCCCGACGACCGGGTCCTGCCGACCCGGCCGGTGCTCCGCGAGTCGTGCGGCTGCTCGACCTAGCCCACGGCACCGCGTCACCACCCTTCAACGAGGAAGGATGCTCATGCACGCACGATCACGACGGAGGTCCCGGGCGCGGCTGGCCGCCTGCGCCGCCGCCGCCGCGCTCGCCCTCACCGCCTGCACCGGCGGCGGCAGCGGGGGCGGCCAGGGCAGCGGCGCCCCCGGCGACCGGCTCACGGACGAGGGCCGGGTGTCGCACCTGGTGCTCGGCGACTTCTCCGGCCAGACCAACCCGAAGGCCAACTACAACCCGTTCTCGGCGACGGCGCTCGGGCCGCTGTGGACGATCTACGACCAGCTCTACGTGATCAACACCTACGACTGCACCGAGGAGCCGCAGCTCGCGACGGGCTACGAGTGGACCAGCCCGACCGAGCTGCGGATCACCACCCGCGACGGCGTGACCTGGAACGACGGCGAGCCGTTCAGCGCCCGGGACGTGGCGTTCACCTTCAACCTGCTCCGGGACAACCCCGCCCTCGACACCCGCGGCGTCGCGCCCGGGCTGGTCGGCGCCGAGGCGACGTCGGACACCGAGGTCGTGCTGACGTTCGAGCAGCCGTCGTTCTCGCGGTCCGGGATGTACCTGCAGACCCTGGTCGTCGCGGAGCACGTGTGGGCGGACGTCGACGACCCGGTCACGTTCACCGCCGAGGACGCCGCGGTCGGCACCGGCGCGTTCACCGTGAAGTCGTTCAACCCGCAGCGGTTCACCGTCGAGCGGAACCCGGACTCGTGGCGCGCGGACACGGTCGTCGTCGACGAGCTGTGGTTCGAGAAGGCGGACGCCGGCGGCCAGGTGGACCAGCTCAAGCTGGCGCGGGGCGAGTACGACAACAACTCGATGTACGTCCCCGACATCGAGGACACCTACGTCGCCAAGGACCCGGAGCACCACCGCTACTGGTTCCCGTCCGGCTCCCCGATCTCGCTGTTCATGAACCTCGAGAAGGCGCCGTTCGACGACGTGGAGTTCCGCCGGGCGATCTCTGTCGGCCTCGACCGGGTGGCGCTCACCGAGGACGCCGGGTCGGGGTACGTCGAGGTCGCGAGCCAGACGCTGCTGGTCCTGCCGGGCCAGGCCGACTGGCTGGACCCGACCATCCCCGACGAGGGCTACCTGCCGTACGACCCGGACGCGGCCGACGCGGCGCTGACCGCCGCCGGGTACGCGCTGGACGACTCCGGACGCCGGCTCGGCGCGGACGGCGAGCCGCTGCGGTTCTCGTTCATCACCCCGCAGGGCTGGAGCGACTGGACCGCGGCCGCCAACTCGCTCAAGGAGGACTTCGACGCGCTCGGCATCGCGGTCACGGTCGAGACGCCGGAGTTCCCGACGCTCGAGCAGGACCGGCTGGTCGGCAACTTCGACATGACGTTCGGCGTCCGCGCCGGGCAGTGCTCGATGTTCCAGAACTACGACGAGCCGCTCGGCTCGGCGAACACCGCCCCGATCGGCGAGCGGGCCACCACCAACGAGGTCCGCTGGTCCGACGCGCACACCGACGACCTGCTCGCGCAGCTCGCCGGCACGCCCGACGCCGACGAGCAGAAGCCGATCGTGCACCAGCTCCAGCAGGTGATGATCGACGAGGTCCCGTTCATCCCGCTCTGGTACGGCGGCAAGTGGTTCGAGTACACGACCAAGAACGCGACCGGCTGGCCCAGCGCCGAGGACCCGCACGCGGGCCCGGACAACCAGCACCTGATCTTCACGCGGCTGACCCCGGTCACCGGCTGACCGCCCGCGGCGGGGTGCGCCGGGCTCGACCCGCGCGCCCCGCCGCGACCAGCGACGGAGCGACGACATGGCCTACTTCGCGCGGCGCATCGGGTTCTTCCTCCTCACCCTGTGGGGCGCCGTCACCCTGAACTTCCTCATCCCCCGGCTCTCCGGCGGCGACCCCGCGCAGGCGATCCTGCAGCGGATCGCCGGCAAGGAGGCCCGGGTCGACCCCGCGCAGCTCGCCGCGGTGCGGACGATGCTCGGCGTCCCCGACGAGCCGCTGTGGCGGCAGTACCTCGACTACCTCGGCAACATGGCGAGCGGGAACTTCGGCGTCTCGTACACCTACTTCCCCTACTCGGTGTCCGACGTCATCGGCGAGGCCGTGCCGTGGACGATCGTGCTGGTCGGCGTCACCCTCGTGCTGTCCTTCGTCATCGGGACCCTGCTCGGCACCTGGGTCGCGTGGCGGCGCGGCACCACGTTCGACTCGGTGCTGACCGTGACGTCCGCGTTCGTCGGCACGCTGCCGTTCTTCTGGATCGCGCTGGTGCTCATCTACGTCTTCGCGATCACGCTCGGCTGGCTGCCGCCGTCGGGCGGGTACTCGGGGCTGATGGAGCCGGCGCCGACCGCCGCCTTCGTCGCCGACGCGTGGCCGTACTTCATCCTGCCGGCGGCCGCGATCATGATCACCGGCCCGATCGGCTGGCTGCTCGGCATGCGCAACAACATGGTCCAGTCGCTCGGCGAGGACTTCGCGCGGTTCGGCCGCGCCAAGGGCCTGTCGAACCGCCGGCTGGCGATCGCCTACGGCGCGCGCGTCGCGATCCTGCCGAACGTCACCGGGTTCGCGCTCGCCCTGGGCGGCCTGATCGGCGGCACCGTGCTGGTCGAGCAGACCTTCAACTACCCCGGCACGGGCCGCCTGCTGCTCGAGGCCGTCTCGAACAAGGACTACCCGCTCATGCAGACGATCTTCCTGTTCATCGCGGTCGGCGTCCTGGTCGCGAACCTGGTCGCCGACGTGCTGTACGGCGTCCTGGACCCGCGGGCCCGGCGCAAGGAGGCGGCGTGACCGCCGCGGCGCTGCGACCCCGCGCCCGGGCGCCGCAGTGGTTCACGATCCTGTGGCGGAACAAGAAGGCCCGGTTCGGGATGCTCCTGCTGCTGGCGTTCGTCCTGCTGGCGCTGCTCGCGCCGGTCATTGCGCCGTACGACCCGCGCGACCGGTCGTTCGCCGGCGGGCTGCCTCCGTCGGCGGAGCACTGGTTCGGCACCACCGGCAAGGGCTACGACGTGGCGTCCCAGGCGATCTTCGGCGCCCGGACGTCGCTGGTGATCGGCCTGGTCGCCGGGGCGATCGCGACCACGATCTCGCTGCTGGTCGGCATGACCGCGGGCTACCTCGGCGGGATGGTCGACGAGGTGCTGTCCTTCGTCACCAACCTCGCGCTCGTCGTCCCCGCGCTGCCGCTGATGATCACGCTCGCCGCCTACGTCCCCGGCGGCGGCAGCGAGTGGATGGTCATCATCGTCATCTCGATCACCGGCTGGGCCGGGGCCGCGCGGCTCAAGCGCGCGCAGATCCTCACGCTCCGGAACCGCGAGTACATCCAGGCCGCGCGCATGGCGGGCGACGGCACGTTCCACGTCATCTTCCGGGAGATCGCGCCCAACATGACGTCGCTGATCGTCGTCGGGTTCATCGGCGCGGTCGGCGGGGCCATCGGGGCCGAGGCCGGCCTCGCGTTCCTCGGCATCGGCAACCCCGACACCATCTCCTGGGGGACGATGCTCTACTGGGCGAACACCGACGGCGCCCTGTTGACCGGCGCGTTCGCCCGCCTGGTCGTGCCCGGCCTGCTGCTGGCCCTCCTCACCACCGCGCTCACCTTCGTGAACTTCGGGGTCGACGCGCTCAGCAACCCGCACCTGAGGGAGCCGTGATGCCGCTCGTCGAGGTCCGCCACCTGTCCGTCGACTACCGGTCCCGGGACCTGCCGCCCGCGCACGCCGTCCGGGACGTGTCCTTCGACCTCGCGGAGGGCGAGTTCGTCGGGCTGCTCGGCGAGTCCGGCTGCGGCAAGTCGACGCTCGGCAACGCCCTGCTCCGGCTGCTCGACCGGCCCGCGCACCACGCCGGCGGCGAGGTCCGGTTCGACGGCCAGGACCTGTACGCCCTGACCGACCGCGAGCTGAACCGGCTGCGCTGGCGGGAGATCGCCACGGTGTTCCAGTCGTCCATGAACGCCCTGAACCCCGTGCTCCGCGTCGAGCGGCAGTTCCGGGACGCCATGGAGGCGCACCACTGGGACCCGCGCACCGAGGGTGACCCGCGCGAGCGGGTGCTCGAGGTGCTGCGCGACGTGGAGCTCGACGCCGAGCGGGTGCTGCGGTCCTACCCGCACGAGCTGTCCGGCGGGATGCGGCAGCGGGTCGTGCTCGCGCTGGCGCTGCTGCTCCGGCCGCGGCTCGTCGTGCTGGACGAGCCGACCACCGGGCTCGACGTGGTGGTGCAGCGGTCGATCGTCGACCTGCTGCGCCGGTTGCAGCGGGAGCACGGGTTCTCGGTGCTGTTCATCAGCCACGACCTCGGCACCGTGCTGGAGATCGCCGACCGGGTGCTGGTGATGTACGCCGGGCAGGTCGTGGAGTCGCGGCCCAGCGCCGCGCTGGCGGCCGACCCGCTGCACCCGTACACCCGGGGGCTGCTCGGGTCGTTCGCGGACCCGCGGGACGAGCACGTGTCGGTGACCGCGGTGCCGGGGCGGCCGCCGTCGCTGGACTCGCCGCCTGCGGGGTGCGCGTTCGCGCCCCGGTGCCCGGTGCGGGTGGCGGCGTGCGCGGCGGTGCCGCCGGTGCTGGCCCCGCCCGGGGTCGGGGGCGCCGGCGGCGCGGAGCCCGGTGCCGACGACGAGGACGGGCTGGTGCGCTGCCACCGGCAGACTCCCGAGGGAGCCGACGAGCCGACCGTCCCGGACGCCGCACCGCCGTTCCCGGAGGTGATGGCATGGGCGTCCGGGCCGGTGAGGTCCGGCGGGGCCACCACCGCGCCCTCGCCGCTGCTGGTCGCCGACGGCCTGGTGAAGACCTACACCCGCCGCCGCGGGCTGCGGCGCGAGGAGGTGCGCGCCGTCCGCGGTGTGTCGTTCGCGCTCGCGCCCGGTCGGGTCCAGGCGCTGGTCGGCCAGTCCGGCTCCGGGAAGTCGACGGTCGCCAAGATGCTCACCGGCACCGAGCGGCCGACGGCCGGCACCGTGACGCTGGAGGGCCGGGACGTCACGCACCTGCGCGGCGCCGACCTGCGGGCGTACCGGTCGCAGGTGCAGATGGTGTTCCAGGACCCGTTCGCGGCGCTCAACCCGACGAAGTCCGTCGGCGCCTCGGTCAGCCGCCCGCTGCGCAACCACCTCGGGCTGTCCGGCGACGCGCTCCGCGAGCGGGTCGTCGCGCTGCTCGACGGCGTCGGGCTGTCGCCCGGGTCGCTGTACGTCGACAAGCTGCCGCACCAGCTCTCCGGCGGGCAGCGGCAGCGCGTCGTCATCGCCCGGGCCATGGCGCCGCGCCCGCGGCTGCTCATCGCGGACGAGCCGATCTCGATGCTCGACGTGTCGATCCGCGCGGAGATCCTCGAGCTGCTGGCGACCACCGTGCAGGAGCAGGACGTCGCCATGCTCTACATCACGCACGACCTGCTGAGCGCGCGACTGCTCGCCGACGACCTCATGGTGATGCGGGACGGCGCGGTGGTGGAGCAGGGGCCGACGGTGCGGGTCGTGCGGGAGCCGGAGCACGCGTACACCGAGACGCTGCTCGCGGCGGTGCCGCGTCCGCCGGGGGTCGTGGCGCGGTGAGTCGCCCGGGGCTCAGCCCTGCTGCACCAGCGCGCCGTACCAGCCGAGCCCGGCGTACGTCTCGTACCCCGGGGTGGCCGCGAATCCCACCGCCCGCCCGTCCTCCTCGTAGGCCCCGGTCGCGCGGTCGCCGGTCCGCAGCGCGACCCGCTCCGCGAGCACCCCCGCCCGGTCGGACGCCGCGAGCACGAGCCCGTCCCGGTCGAGGATGAGCACGCGGGTGGCCTCGCGCTCGCCCGGTCCGAGCCGCACGCCGTCGACGATCGCCTGCGCCTGCCGCTCCCAGTCGAAGAACACGCCCAGCGCGCCCAGCGGCCGGCCGTCGGCGCGGCCGCCCTCCCGCACGGCGGTCGCGTACGTCGCCGTGAGCGCGCCGAGCGCGCGGTGCGGGGCGACGTCGAGGGCGGCGTAGTCGTCGCCGGACCGGGTGGCGAGCGCGGCGCGGAACCACGGCTCGTCGCGCACGTCCGAGCCGACCACGCCGGGAGCACCGCCGGTGCCCGCCCGGGCGACGACCCGACCGGACGCGTCGGCCAGCCAGAGATCGAGGTAGACGGTGTAGCTGCGCAGGATCGTCGCCAGCCGGTCGCCGGCGTGCCGCGCCGCCGCCGGGTCGCCCGTCGCCAGCGCGTCGACCAGCGCCCCGTCGGTCGCCCACCACCGCACGTCGCAGGACCGCTCGTACAGGTTGCGGTCCATCAGCTCGATCACGTTCAGCGCCAGGTCCGCGAGCCGCTGGCCGCGCACCCGGCCGACGAGCTCGTGCCCGAGGACCGTCAGCTCGTCGATCCGCGGGCGCAGCTCCGACGACAGCTCCTCCGACAGCGCCCGCGCGCGATCGGCGACCTCGCCGACCTCCCGCGCGACGACCGCGAACCCCGCGCCCGCCTCCCCGACGCGCGCCGACTCGATGAGCGCGTTCAGCGCGAGCATCTTCGTGCTGCGGGCGACCTGCTCGATGCCCTGCAGCTTCTCACCCGTGACGCGACCGACCTCCTCGGCCAGCCGCACGACCCGTTCCGGCACGACGTCGTCCCTCCGACGAACCCCAGTCCCCCGACTCGTCCGCTCTATCGGCGGGCGAGGCCCCGCGCTGAGCGACCCGGGGGCGTGGGTTCGGCCGGCGGCGTTCGGCTGGCGGGTGCGCGCGGCGGCGTAGATTGCCCGCCGTGCCCCTGGATCTCGACTCTGCCGCGCTGGCCGCGCTCGTCGCCCGGCTGCGCGCCGCCGGGTGCGTGTTCGCCGAGGACGAGGCGGCGCTGCTCGTCGCCGAGGCCCGGGACGCGGCGGAGCTGGACGCGATGACCGCACGCCGGGTGGCCGGCGAGCCGCTGGAGCAGGTCGTCGGGTGGGCCGAGTTCCGGGGACTGCGGATCGGGGTGGAGCCTGGGGTGTTCGTGCCGCGGGCGCGCACCGGGCTGCTGGTGCGCGAGGCGGTGCGGGCGCTGCGGGGCGGCGCGGGCAGCGCGATCGGCGCGATGGGCGTGACCGGCGCGACCGGCGCCCGTCCCGTTGTGGTCGACCTGTGCTGCGGCACGGGCGCCGTGGGGCTCGCGGTCGCCGCGGAGCACCCCGGCGTCGCGCTGTGGGCCGTCGACCTCGATCCCGCGGCCGTCGCGTGCGCGCGCCGAAACGCGGCGGCGCTCGGCCCGGCGGATGCGACCGTGCTGCTCGGCGACCTCGACGCCCCGCTGCCCGCCGAGCTCGAGGGCCGGGTCGACGTCCTGGTGGCCAACGCGCCGTACGTCCCGACCGCCGAGATCGCCCACATGCCGACCGAGGCCCGGGACCACGAGCCGCGCGTCGCCCTCGACGGCGGCGCCGACGGCGTCGACCTGCACCGCCGGGTGGCGGCGTCCGCGCCGCGCTGGCTCGCGCCGGGTGGGCACCTGCTGATCGAGACCAGCGTCCGGCAGGCGGGCGACACCGCCGCGGCGTGCGAGGGCCAGGGCCTGACGGTGCGGGTCGTGCACGACGACGACCTGGACGGCACCGTCGTGATCGCGACCCGCCGCGGCGCGTAGCCCCGCGACGCCCAGCGGCGCGCTCCACGAGCCCGATCACCACCCCTTTCTCGCGCGGACCCCCGATCGATCGGGGGTCTGCGCGAGAAACGGGTGGGGAACGGCTCCGCCCCACCCGCGCCTAGGGTGGGTGCGGACGGGCGCACCCCGGCGCCCGGCGAGGAGGAGGTCCCGGTGGCTCGCGCGCTGATCGTGGTGGACGTGCAGAACGACTTCTGCGAGGGCGGCGCCCTGGCCGTCGTGGGCGGCGCGGCGGTCGCCGAGCAGGTCACCGCCTTCCTGTCCCGCGCGGCCGACGCGTACGACGTCGTCGTCGCGACCGCCGACTGGCACGAGCCGCTCCCCCACGACAACGCGGGCCACTTCGCGGTGGGCGCCGAGCCGGACTACGTCGCCACCTGGCCCGAGCACTGCGTCCGCGATACCGCAGGCGCGGCGTACCACCCGGCGCTGCGGCTGCCCGCGGACGCCGTGCACGTGCGCAAGGGGCAGGGGCGGCAGGACTACTCGGGCTTCGAGGGCGTGCTGACGCCCGAGTCCGGCGGGACGGGTGCCGAGTCCGCCGCCGAGGCCGGGGCACTCGCCGACGCCGCCCCCGCCGGGCTCGCCGACGCGCTCCGGGCGCGGGACGTCGACGGCGTGGACGTCGTCGGCCTCGCCACCGACCACTGCGTGACCGCCACGGCGCTCGACGCGCTGGCCGCCGGGTTCGACGTGCGGGTGCTCACCGACCTCACCGCGGGCGTCGGGGTGCGGACCACGATCGACGCGCTCACCCGGCTCGCCGCGCGCGGCGTCACGCTCACCACGTCCGACGCCCGCTGACCGCACGGGCGTCGGCGAGCACCGGGGCCGTCTCGCCACGTGCCGACCGCCCTCGCGACCCGTCAGGTCGTCACACTCGTTTGTGACGACCTCGTTGCGGTGTGACGACCTCGTCGCGGTGTGACGACCTCGTCGCGGTGTGACGACCTCGTCGCGTGCTGACGACCTCGCGCCGACGTGACGACCTCGGCCCGCGCGCCCCTGTCAGGCCGGCTCGCCCGCCGCGACCGGCACGCCCAAACGCTCGCGCCGCCACGCGCGCCCGCCGGCCACCGCCGCCACCCCGCCGACGACCGCCAGCACCGGCACCACCAGGAACGCCGTGTGCGACCCCACGGCGTCCGCGAGCGCCCCCAGCAGGAACGGCGCGAGCCCCACGGCCACCCCACCGCCGACGGTCGCCCGGGCCTGCGCCGCGTCCGTCGCGCCGCCCGCGGCGCCGAGCAGCAGGGCGATCCCGAGCGGGTACTGCGCGCCGTACCCGAGCCCGGCCAGGAACAGCCCGGCGAGCGCGACCGCGGCGCTCGTCGCGGTCCACAGCACGGCCCAGCCGGCGACTGCCACGCCGAACGAGGCGGCCAGCAACCGGGCCGGCGACACCCGCAGCGACAGCGGCCCGACGACGAACCGGATCAGCGTCATCCCGGCGACCAGCCCCGCGGTCGTCGCGGTGGCGATCCCGGCGCCGGCACCGGTGCGGTCCCGGACCAGGTCGGTCGCCCAGTAGGTCGTGGCGTTCTCGAGCGCCAGCGCCGCGACGACCGCGACCAGGAACCACCGCGACGCCAGCACCGCGCGCCCGGCTGCGGCCGCGCCCGACCGCGAATCCCGCTGATCCGCACGCGCCCGCACCTCGGCGGCGCCGGGGTCGCGCGACAGGTCCGGGCTCGCAGGCCCGGGCGCCGCTGCGCTCGACGCCGGCCGCTCCGGGCGCGACGTCCCGGGCCCGGGTACCCCCAGGCGCGACGCCGGCCGGGGAGCCGCCCCCGGTGGACGGGACGCCCGCGCCGTCGCGGGTTCCGGCACGCGCCGCGGCCGCCCCAGCGCCCCCTCCTCGGGCAGCAGCCGCACCGCCACCGCGGTCGCCAGCGCGAGCGCCGCGGTCACCGCGACCGCCGGCCGCCAGCCCCAGCCCGCCGCCACGCACGCGCCGACCGCGAGCGGCCCGAGCAGCCCGATCCCCGACCCGACGCCGTTCGCCTCGGTGACCGCCGCCGACGCGGTGCGCCCGTGGTGCAGCACCAGCCCCGCCTGCGCCGCGCTCACCGCGACGTTGCCGCCGACCGACACCACGACCATCCCGGACAGCGTCGCGGGCAGCGTCCAGCCGCTGGTCAGCAGGCCGATGCCGACGGCGATCAGCACGCCCGCGCCCACCAACGCCGCCCGGCGCCCGAGCCGGAGCACGGTCCAGGGCGTCAGAGCCGCGGCCAGGACCGCGCCCACGGCCATCGCGGTGCCGTGCAGGCCGGCCTGGGCGTTCGACACCCCGAGCTCGGCGGCCAGCAGCGGCACGCTCGGGTTGAAGGAGTAGAGCAGCCAGCCCCACGTGACGAACACGCCGTCGAGGGTGAGGGTGAACCGGTCCCGGTAGAGCCTAGGCGCCGGTGCCGGGGTCTGCGTCGTCACGCCGCCGACCCTAGTGGCGGCGGTGCGCCGCGGGCCGGGACCCCGGATCGGGACCCCGGCCCGCGGCCGGGCGAGCAGGTGGGCTGGGCGGTGTCGCCGCCCGCCCCGTCGCTGTCAGTCCTGGACGGCCACCGCCGCGGCGAACTGGCTCGCGTACAGCCGGGCGTACGCGCCCCCGGCGGCGAGCAGCTCGTCGTGCGACCCCTGCTCGACGATCGACCCGTGCTCCATGACGAGGATGACGTCCGCGTCCCGGATGGTCGACAGCCGGTGCGCGATGACGAACGACGTCCGCCCCGACCGCAGCGCGTTCATCGCCTGCTGCACGAGCACCTCGGTCCGGGTGTCGACGGAGGACGTCGCCTCGTCGAGCACGAGGATCGCCGGGTCGGCGAGGAACGCACGGGCGATGGTCAGCAGCTGCTTCTCCCCCGCCGACAGGTTCGCCGCCTCGTCGTCGATCACGGTGTCGTAGCCGTCGGGCAGCGCGCGCACGAACTGGTCGACGTGCGTGGCGACCGCGGCCTCGACCAGCCGGTCCTCCGGGACGTCCTCGACGCCGTACGCGATGTTGTCCCGGATCGTGCCGCCGAACAGCCAGGTGTCCTGCAGCACCATGCCGACCCGTGAGCGCAGGTCGTCGCGCGTGAGCTCCCGGGTGTCGACGCCGTCGAGGGTGATCCGCCCGCCGTCGATCTCGTAGAACCGCATGAGCAGGTTGACCAGCGTGGTCTTGCCGGCGCCGGTGGGCCCGACGATCGCGACGGTCTGCCCGGGCTCGGCGACCAGGGACAGGCCGTCGATGAGCGGCGTCTCCGGCACGTACCGGAAGGAGACGTCCTCGAACGCGACCCGTCCCTGCACCCGCGCCGGCAGTCGCGCCGGCCGCGCCGGGTCGGGCTCCTGCTCGTCGGAGTCGAGCAGCTCGAACACCCGCTCGGCGGACGCGACGCCCGACTGCAGCAGGTTCATCATCGAGGCGATCTGGGTGATCGGCTGCGTGAACTGGCGGGAGTACTGGATGAACGCCTGCACGTCGCCGAGCGTCAGGGTCCCGGACGCGACCCGCAGGCCGCCGACCACCGCGACGATCACGTAGTTGAGGTTCGCGATGAAGCCCATCGCCGGCTGGATGATCCCGGAGATGAACTGCGCCTTGAACGACGCGGTGTAGAGCTCGTCGTTCTGGTCGTGGAACTCCTGCACCGCCTGGCGCTGCCGGCCGAACACCTTGACCAGCGCGTGCCCGGTGTACATCTCCTCGATGTGGGCGTTGAGCTTGCCGGTCCAGGTCCACTGCCCGATGAACTGCGGCTGGGACCGCTTGGCGATCGCGGCCGTCACGGCCACGGACAGCGGGATGGTCACGAGCGCGACCAGCGCCAGCAGCGGGGAGATCCAGAACATCATCCCGAGCACGCCGACGACGGTCAGCACGGCCGTGATGAGCTGGGACAGCGTCTGCTGCAGCGTCTGGGCGACGTTGTCGATGTCGTTGGTGACCCGGCTCAGCACCTCGCCGCGCGGCTGCCCGTCGAAGTACTTGAGCGACAGCCGGCCGAGCTTGGCCTCGACCTGCTCGCGGAGGCCGAACACCACGCGCTGCACGACGCCCGTCGTGATCCAGCCCTGCAGCCAGCCGAACAGCGCCGAGACGACGTAGATCGCGACGACGGCGAGCAGCAGGTTCCGCAGGCTGGTGAAGTCGATGCCCTGCCCGGGCACGACGTCCATGCCGCCGAGCATGTCGGCGAGCCGGTCCTGCCCCTGCGCGCGCAGGCCCTCGATCGCCTGGGCCTTGGTGACGCCCTCGGGCAGCTGCGCGCCGACGACGCCGTTGAAGATGACGTTGGTCGCGTTGCCGAGCACCTTCGGCCCGGTGACCGCGAGCGCCACCGAGACGATCCCGAGCAGCAGCACCGCCGCGAGCTTCGGCCACTCGGGGCGCAGCACGCCGGCCAGGCGCTTGAGGGAGCCCCTGAAGTCGAGGGACTTCTCCCCGGGCATGCCCATCCCCATGCCGGGGCCGGGCCCCATCCCGCGCCGGGGCATCCGCCGCGGGGTCTGGGCGGCCGGCGCCGCGGCGGCGGAGGCCTGGGCGGGCGGCTCGGTGGCGGTGTCCCGGGCGACGCCCGCGACGTCCCGGCTGTCGTCCGGGGTCGGGTCCGGGGTCCGGGCGGTCCGGTCCTGCGCGCTCACGCCGCCTCCTCCACGCTCAGCTGGGACAGGACGATCTCCTGGTAGGTGGCGCACGACGCCATGAGCTCGGCGTGCGTGCCGGTGCCGACGACCGCGCCCTCGTCCAGGACGACGATCCGGTCCGCGTCGCGGATCGTGGCGACGCGCTGGGCGACCACGACGACCGCCGACCGGCGCGTCTCCGGCACCAGCGCGGCCCGGAGCGCCGCGTCGGTGGCGAAGTCGAGCGCCGAGAACGAGTCGTCGAACAGGTAGATCGCCGGCTTGCGGACCAGGGCCCGGGCGATCGCGAGCCGCTGCCGCTGCCCGCCCGACACGTTGGTGCCGCCCTGCGCGATCGGGGCGTCCAGGCCCCCGGGCATCTCGGCGACGAACGACCGCGCCTGCGCGACCTGCAGCGCGTGCCAGAGGTCCTCGTCGGTGGCGTCGGGGTTGCCGTACCGCAGGTTCGACGCGACGGTGCCGCTGAACAGGTAGGGCCGCTGCGGCACGAGACCGACCATCGACCACAGGTCCTCGGGGGCCAGGTCGCGCACGTCCACCCCGTCGACGGCGACCGTGCCGGCCGTCGCGTCGAACAGCCGCGGCACCAGGTTGACGAGGGTGGTCTTGCCCGAGCCCGTCGAGCCGATGACGGCGGTGGTCTGCCCGGGCTCGGCGACCAGGTCGACGCCGTGCAGCACGGCCCGCTCGGCGCCCGGGTACCGGAACTCGACGCCGCGCAGCTCCAGGCGGCCCTGGGGACGCTCGAGCCGGACGGGCTGCGCCGCGGGGACGACCGACGACTCGGTGTCGAGCACGGCCGTGATGCGCTCGGACGACACGACGGCGCGGGGCACCATCACGAACATCATCGTCGACATCATGACCGCCATCAGGATGTACATGATGTAGCTGAGGAACGCGGTCAGGGCGCCGATCTGCATGTCGCCGGCCTCGATCCGGCCCGCCCCGAACCACAGCACGCCCACGCTGGTGATGTTCATGATGAGCATGACCGTCGGGAACATCAGCGACATGAGCCGGCCGACCCGCAGCGAGGTGTCGAACAGCGCGTCGTTCGCCTCGGCGAAGCGGGCGGCCTCGCGGCGCTCCCGCACGAACGCGCGGATGACCCGCAGGCCGGTGATCTGCTCGCGCATCACGCGGTTGATCGCGTCGATCCGCTTCTGCATCGTCCGGAAGTACGGCACCATCCGGCTGACGATCAGCCCGACGACGATGCCGAGCACCGGGACGACGACGAGCAGCAGCCCGGACAGCGCCACGTCCTCCTGCAGCGCGAGCACGACACCCCCGACCAGCATGATCGGGGCCATCAGCATGATGGTGAACGACAGCAGCGCGACCATCTGCACCTGCTGCACGTCGTTCGTGGTGCGGGTGATGAGCGACGGGGCGCCGAACTGGCCCATCTCCTGGGCGGAGAAGTCCTGCACGCGGGTGAACAACCCCTCGCGCAGGTCCCGGCCGAAGGCCATCGCGACCCGGGCGCCGAAGTACACCGCGGCGATCGAGCAGGCGACCTGGAGCAGGCTGACGCCCAGCATCAGGGCGCCGATCCGCATGATGTAGCCGGTGTCGCCCACGGCGACGCCCTTGTCGATGATGTCGGCGTTCAGGCTGGGCAGGTACAGCGTCGCGATGGTCTGCGCGAGCTGGAGCAGCAGCACGGCGACGACCTGGGGCCGGTAGGGCCTCAGGTAGTCCCGGAGCAGGCGGAGCAGCATGGGTCTCCCGGGTGGGGCGGCGGGCCGGGGTGGGGCGGTGCGTCCGCGGCGCTGGCCGGGCGGGGCGGACGGGTGCGGCGCCCGGCGGCGAGGCCGGGGTCGTGGCGGGCGGCCCCGGGGATCGAGCCGGGGCCTGGGTGGGTCAGCTCCCCCGCTCGGGCGCAGGGGTGGTGTCGGGGCGCCGGGTCGGTCGCGACGCGCTCGGTGGTCTTCGGGGGCGCGGGCCTCAGGTGCGGGCGGCGCCGTGCAGCAGCACGTCGACGAGCTCGGTGACCGGGACCCCGTCGTCGTCGGGCAGGACCGGCGGGCCCTGCCCCATCACCGCTGCGATCAGCAGGTGCGCGAGCCGCTCGGGCTCGATGCGCAGCTCGCCACGGTACGCCTCGACGCGCCGGACCACCGCGGCACGGACCTCGGCGAGCGCGCGCAGCCGGGCGTCGCGGCCGGAGGGGCCGTGCAGCGGGAGCCGGTCGCCGGGGCGGTGGCCGGGTGCGTGCGCCGCGTCGTCGGCGTGCGCGGCGTCGGCGCCGGCACGCGCGGGCCCGGCGATCGGCCGACCGAGCGGGTCGGCACCGCGCGCCCCGCGCACGGCGGCGGCGCGGCGGCCCTCGTCGGACGCCAGGATCGCGTGCACCGCGAACATGACGCGCCGCACCCGGCGTCCACGGGCGGCCATCACGTCGGCGAGCTGGGTGAGCTCGGCCGCGAGGTCCGCGGCCCGGGGCAGGTCGTCGATCTCCGCGACCCCGGCGGCCGGGTCGAGCGCGCGCTCCGCGGCGGCGGTCAGCAGCTCGACCTTGTCGTCGAACGCCCGGAACAGGGTGCCCTCCGCGACCCCGGCGGCCACGGCGATCTGCCGGGTCGACACCTGCGCGCCGTGCGCCTCGAGCAGCGGGACCGTGGCGAGCGCGATGGCGGCGCGTCGCTCGTCGCGGCTCATCGGCCGCGCGCGTCCGGTCCGGGGCTCGTCCATGCCGCCGAGCGTAAGTGAGTGAGCACTCACTCGTCCAGGCCGTTCGTCCCGGGCGAACGCCCGCGGCTACTCGCCTCGGCGGCGACTCCCCCAGCGGCAATCCCACCTCGCGGCAACCCCGACCGCCCGGCGCCCCCACCGCCCGGCGCCTCCAGCCGTCGAGATAGGACCGCCGCGCCGAAATAGGACTCTGGACGGTCCTACCTCGGCGCAACGGCCCTATCTCGGCACCGCGTGTCGACGAGTTCGCCCGCGCGGTCGGCGAGTTCGGTACGTGCCGCCGAGTTCGGCGCGTACGGCCACCGAACTCGGCGACACCCACCGAACACGACGCTCGACCCCGTGAGATCGGTGGTTCGCGTCGAGATCGGCGTTTCCAGCCACCGTTCTCGACGCGAACCACCGTTCTCGGCACGAGCCACCGTTCTCGGCACGAGCCACCGATCTCGGCACGAGCCGCCGATCTCGGCACGAGCCGCCGATCCCGACGCGAGCCGCCGATCCCGACGCGAGCCGCCGATCTCGACGCGAACGACCGATCTCGCCACGAGCTGCCGCCACCGCCGCCGCACGCGACGACGCCCGCCGCACCCCGAAGGGTGCGACGGGCGTCGGACCGAGCGTCCTGCGCGTCAGCGCGCGCGGCCCCGGCTCACGGCGCGGGCGGCGCCGGCGGGCCCGGCTGCACGGGCGGCTCGGGCTCGGCCGGCGGGACCTGACCCGGGCCCGCGTCACGCTGCTCGCGCCGCGTCGCCCCCGGCTGCGGCCGCTGCCCGGCCTCGGCGACCGGGTCGAACGGCCGGCCGCTGTAGGTGCCGGCGCTGGTGGCGTCGGCCGTGGCGGCCTCGGACTCGCGCCGCGCCTCGGCGAGCGCCTCCTTCGGGTCGGTCAGCGCGACCGGCGGGAGGTCGTCCGGCCCGAGCGGGGACTCCCCCGCCGCCCGGCCCGACGGCGCACCCTCCGGCGCCGCGCCGCCCGCGCCGCCGAACGCGCCCGCGAACCCCTGCGTGAACTGGCCGAGCATGCCGGTCAGCTCGGACGGCACGATCCACACCTTGTTGGCGGGGGTCGCCGCGAGCTTCGGCAGCGCCTGCAGGTACTGGTAGGCCAGCAGCTTCGGGTCGGCGTCGCCGCGGTGCACGGCGTCGAACACCTGGAGGATCGCGCGGGACTCGCCCTCGGCGGTGAGGATCGCCGACTGCGCGGCACCCTCGGCGCGGAGGATCGCGGCCTGCTTCTCACCCTCGGCGGTGAGGATCTGGGACTGCTTGACGCCCTCGGCGGTGAGGATCGCGGCGCGGCGGTCGCGCTCGGCGCGCATCTGCTGCTCCATCGCGCCCTGGACGGAGGCGGGCGGGTCGATGCTCTTGAGCTCGACGCGGTTCACGCGGATGCCCCACTTGCCGGTCGCCTCGTCGAGGACGCCGCGGAGCTGGCCGTTGATCTGGTCGCGGCTGGTGAGCGTCTGCTCGAGGTCCATCGAGCCGATGACGTTGCGGAGCGTGGTCACCGTGAGCTGCTCGATACCGGTGATGTAGTTCGCGATCTCGTAGACCGCGGACTTGGGCTCGGTCACCTGGAAGTAGATGACGGTGTCGATGCTCACGACGAGGTTGTCGGAGGTGATCACCGGCTGCGGCGGGAAGGACACGACCTGCTCGCGCAGGTCGACCCCCGCCCGGACCCGGTCGATGAACGGGATGATCAGGTGCAGGCCGGCGTCCATGGTCCGGTGGTACCGGCCCAGCCGCTCGACGAGCAGCGCCACGGTCTGCGGGACGACCCGCACCGCCCGCGCCAGGGTCACCACGACGAAGATCACGAGGATGGCGAGGAGCACCCACCCCACGATCGTGCCGATGCTCGGGTCGTCCACTGCGTCTCCTCCCAGCCGCGGCCCGGGTGGGGCCGCACGTGCGCGGCGGCGACCGGTCGGCCGCCGCCGTCCGTCAGATGCCCGCGGGGGCCCCGGGTGCTCCGGAGCCGTCGGTCGCGGGCCGGTCGCCGACGGCCTCCACGACCGCCGTCGCCCCGTCGATCCGCGCGACGCGGACCTCGGTGCCGGTGTCGAACGAGGTGCCCACCACCAGCGAGCGCGCGGACCAGACCTCGCCGCCGAGCTTCACGCGACCGCCCGAGGCGTCGGTCGGGGCGACGACCACGGCGGGCCGCCCGACCAGCGCGGCCGAGTTGGTCTCGACCAGCTGGGTGCGCTCGCGCAGCCGGTGCAGCAGGAACGGCCGCAGCGCGAACAGCAGCAGCAGCGCGGCGGCCGCGGCCACGATGATCTGGACCGCCAGCGGGGCGTCGAGGGCCGCGGCGAGCGCGCCCGCCAGGGCGCCGCCCGCGAGCATGAGGAAGATCAGGTCCAGCGAGAACATCTCGGCGACGCCCAGCAGCAGCGCGCCGCCCAGCCACCACAGCCAGTCCATCGTCGGCCCCTCTCAGCCCGGGCGCCCGGGACCGGGCGCCACTGTCCGTCACCTCACGTGCGGGCGACCGCCGAGCGGCCGCTCACCACCGATCCTAGACGATCCCTTGACCGACCTGTGAGGAAATCCGGGAGCCTGTCGACCGACCGGACGAACCAGGATGAACCAGGTCAGCGCCGCCCGCGAGCGGTCCACCGGTCGCCGGACCGCTCGACCTCGAGCGGCGTGCCGAACGCCCCGGTGAGGTTCTCGGACGTGAGGACCTCGTCGACGGGTCCGGCCGCGTGCACCTTCCCGTCGGCGAGCAGCAGCAGGTGCGTGAAGCCGGGCGGGATCTCCTCGACGTGGTGCGTGACCAGCACGAGCGCCGGCGACCGGCGATCGGCGGCCAGCTCGGCGAGCGCGGCGACGAGCTCCTCGCGACCGCCCAGGTCCAGCCCGGCGGCGGGCTCGTCGAGCAGCAGCAGCTCAGGGTCGCTCATCAGCGCGCGGGCGATCTGCACCCGCTTGCGCTCGCCCTCGCTGAGCGTGCCGTAGAACCGGTCGGCGAACCGCTCGACGCCGAAGGCGGCCATGAGGTCGGCGGCCCGCGACTCGTCGACGGCCTCGTAGGCCTCGCGCCAGCGGCCCGTCACGCCGTAGGCCGCGGTCAGCACGACGTCCTTGACGACCTCGCCGCCCGGGATGCGCTCCGCGAGCGCCGCGCTGGCCAGGCCGATGCGCGGGCGCAGCTCGAACACGTCGACGCGCCCGAGCCGCGAGCCCAGCAGGTCGGCGGTGCCGGAGGTGGGGTGCATCCGGCCCGAGGCCACCTGGAGCACCGTCGTCTTGCCGGCGCCGTTGCGGCCCAGCACCACCCAGCGCTCGCCCTCGCGGACCGTCCAGGACAGCCCGTCGAGGATCGTCGTGGTGCCGCGGCGGATGGTCACGTCCTGCAGGTCGAGCACGGAGGTCATGGACACCAGACCCTAGCCGCCCGGGGCGGCCCGGACGTGGACGTACGTTGGTGGCGTGGACCGCACCGCCCTCGCCCTGCCCCGCTCCGTGCGCCTCGCCCTCTGGCTCGACCAGGCGGGCTCCGGCGCCGACCCCGTCCAGCGCACGCTCGTCGCCGTCCAGGGCGACGACGAGCCGCACCGCGTCGTCGTGCCCGACGCCGACGTGCCCGGGCTGGACGACGGCGCGCGGGGCTCGGTGACCCTCGCGGACCTGGTGGCGGCGTGGGCGAGCGGGCCGCGGGTCGTGGCCGCCGTGCTGCCGGCGCCCGGCGACCCCGCGGGCGCCCCGGTGTCGGTCGCGGGGGCGGCGCAGGAGGCGGGCGAGGCCGTCCTCGTGAGCACCCCCGACGGCGACTACGCCGCGGTCCCGCGGGTGGAGGTGTTCGGCAGCGTCTACGAGGCGGGGCACCTGGTGACGTGGTCCGTGCACCCGGTCGCCCCGTGGCGCACCGCGCTCGTCGGGCACGTCGGGACCCTGGCCGAGGCGGACCGGGAGCTGACCACGGCGCTCACCCGCGCGACCGAGGCGCTGACCACGCTCGACGTCGCGCGCTGGCGGCCGGACGCGGCGGAGCGGATCGCGGCGCTCCGCGACACCCCGGACGCGCGCGGCGTGCTCCCCCCGGGGCTCGACCCCCGGAGGGTGCGGGTCATCGGCTCGGCGCTGCGGCTGCGTGCGATCGTCGACATCGCGGCGGCCGACGACGGCGCCGCGGTCAACCTGTGGCAGGCCGACCAGCGCACGTCGGCGCTGCGGGACGTCGACCGCGCGGCGCGCCGCGCGCTGGCGGTCGCGACGCACCCGGCGCACGACGCGCCGGACCCGCGCCGGGGCTGACCGCGGCTCAGCCCAGGACGGAGCGGTACACCTCGAGCGTCCGGTCGGCGATCGCGTCCCAGGAGAAGTGGTCCTCCACCCGCCGGCGCGACGCGACGCCCCACGCCCGTGCGCGCTCCGCGTCGGACACGGCCTCCGCAAGGGTCTGGCCGAGGTCGGCCACGAACCGGTCGGGGTCGACGGGTGTGCCGGTGCCGTCCTGCACCTGCTCGATCGGCACCAGCCAGCCCGTGGCCCCGGCGTCCACGACCTCCGGGATGCCCCCGGTCGCGGTGCCGACGACCGGCAGCCCGACGGCCATGGCCTCGAGGTTGACGATGCCCAGCGGCTCGTAGACCGACGGGCAGGCGAACACGGTCCCCGTCGCGAGCACGGCCACGAGCTCGTCGCGCGGCAGCATCCGCTCGATCCACACCACGCCGTCCCGCTTCGCGCGCAGCTGCTCGACCAGCCCGGTCACCTCGGCGAGGATCTCGGGCGTGTCCGGCGCCCCGGCGCACAGCACGAGCTGCACCTCGGGCGGCAGGGACTCGGCGGCGCGCAGCAGGTACGGCAGGCCCTTCTGCCGGGTGATCCGCCCGACGAACACGACCGCCGGCCGGTCCGGGTCGATGCCGTTGGCGCGCGCCACGTCCCGGGCGGTCGTCCACTCGTCGTCCGTCTCCGGGCGGCGCCAGCCGGACAGATCGATCCCGTTGTGCACGACGCGGACCTTCTCCGGGTCGATCGCCGGGTAGCAGCGCAGGATGTCCGCACGCATGCCCGCGCTCACCGCGATCACGGCGGCGGCGGACTCGAAGGCCGTCTTCTCGGCCCAGGACGAGAGCGCGTACCCGCCACCGAGCTGCTCGGCCTTCCACGGGCGCAGCGGCTCCAGGCTGTGCGCCGACACCACGTGCGGCACGCCGTGCAGCAGCGAGGCGAGGTGGCCCGCGAGGTTGGCGTACCAGGTGTGCGAGTGCACCAGGTCGGTCGCGGGCCCGTCGCCCCGGCCCACGCCGTCGACGATCGCCAGGTCCACCCCGAAGGTGGCCAGCGCGGGGTTGGCGTCGCCGAGGGGTGCGGGCACGTCGTAGCCCGTCACGCCGGGCTCGTCGCGCGCGCCGTCGAAGCAGTGCACCCGCACGTCGACGCTGCGTCGCAGCACCGCGGCGAGCTCCGCCACGTGGACGCCGGCGCCCCCGTAGACGTGGGGCGGGTACTCCCGGGTCAGCAGGTCGACTCTCACGCGCGACACGCTAGCGCGGAACGGGAAGTTCGCCTCGCCGAGACGCAGGTGGTGGCACTACGGTCGGGGCATGGCAGCGCCGCGCATCCTGGCAATCGTCCTCGCAGGTGGAGAGGGCAAGCGGCTCATGCCGCTGACCGCCGCCCGCGCCAAGCCCGCCGTGCCGTTCGGGGGCATCTACCGCCTGGTCGACTTCGCCCTGTCGAACCTCGTGAACTCGCGGTACCTGCACATCATCGTGCTGACGCAGTACAAGTCGCACAGCCTCGACCGGCACGTGTCGAAGACCTGGCGCATGTCCACGCTGCTCGGCAACTACGTCTCCCCCGTGCCCGCGCAGCAGCGGGTCGGCAAGCACTGGTACCTCGGCAGCGCCGACGCGATCTACCAGTGCCTCAACATCCTGGACGACGAGCGGCCCGACATCGTCGTCGTGGTCGGCGCCGACCACGTGTACCGCATGGACTTCTCGCAGATGGTCGACCAGCACATCGCGACCGGGGCCGAGATGACCGTCGCCGGCATCCGGCAGCCGATCGCGATGGCCGACCAGTTCGGCGTCATCGAGACGGCGCCCGACGACCCGACGAAGATCACCGCGTTCCGGGAGAAGCCGTCCGACCCGGTCGGGCTGCCGGACTCCCCCGGCGAGATCCTCGCGTCGATGGGCAACTACGTGGTCAACACCGACGCGCTGATCCGCGCGGTGACGGAGGACGCGGAGAACCCCAGCAGCCGGCACGACATGGGTGGCGACCTGGTCCCCGCGTTCGTCGAGCGCGGCACGGCGGCGGTCTACGACTTCATCAACAACGACGTCCCGGGTTCGACCGACCGGGACCGGCAGTACTGGCGGGACGTCGGGACCCTGGACTCGTACTACGACGCGAACCAGGACCTCATCTCGATCGAGCCGGTGTTCAACCTCTACAACGACGCCTGGCCGCTGTACACGGGCTACACCGGCCTGCCGCCGGCCAAGTTCGTGCACGCCGGCGCCGGGCGCCTCGGCCACGCCGCCGACTCGATCGTGTCCCCGGGCGTGATCGTGTCCGGGGCGACGGTGTCGGGCTCGGTGCTGTCGCCGGGCGTGTACCTGCACTCCTGGGCTCAGGTCACCGACTCGGTGCTCATGGACGGCGTCATCGTCAACCGGTACGCCCAGGTGCACCGCGCGATCCTCGACAAGAACGTCGTGGTGCACGAGCGGGCGCGGGTCGGCATCGACCGGGAGCACGACCTCGAGCGCGGGTTCACCGTGACGGAGTCGGGCATCACGGTCGTGCCGAAGGGCGCGGTCATCGAGCTGTAGGCACGGGCGTGGACGCGCCCCGCACGCGCGGGACGCGTCCCGCTAGCCTGCCCGGGTGAGCCTTCCGCGACCCACCCGCCTCGTCGTCATGGACGTCGACTCGACGCTCATCACCCAGGAGGTCGTCGAGCTCCTGGCCGAGCACGCCGGCTCCCGCGCCGAGGTCGCCGACATCACCGAGCGCGCCATGCGCGGGGAGCTCGACTTCACGGAGTCGCTGCGCGCGCGGGTCGCGACGCTGGCGGGGCTGCCGGTGTCGGTGTTCGAGGCGGTGCTGGCCGAGGTCGTCGTGACGCCCGGGGCCGTCGAGCTCCTGGCGGAGCTGGACCGGCGCGGTTGGCCGGTCGGGCTGGTGTCCGGCGGGTTCGTCGAGGTCGTCGGGCCGCTGGCCGACCGGCTGGGCATCCCCCGGTACCGCGCGAACGCGCTCGAGGTCGAGCACGGCGCGCTCACCGGCCGCGTGGCGGGCGAGGTCGTGGACCGCGCCGTGAAGGCCCGGACGCTGCGCGAGTTCGCCGCCGAGACCGGGGTGCCGCTGGAGCGCACGGTCGCGATCGGCGACGGGGCGAACGACCTCGACATGCTGGCGGCCGCGGGGTTCGGGATCGCGTTCAACGCCAAGCCGGTCGTCTGCGCGCAGGCGGACGCCGAGGTGCGCGACCGCCTGGACGCCGTGCTGGACCTGCCGCCGTTCGCCTGACGCGCTCGGCTCAGGCCGGGTCGACCACGCGCAGCAGGCGGGCGCCGTCCGGCTCCAGGTCGGCCCACGCCGTCGGCACCTCGAGCACCGAGTACGACGCGGTCGACACCCCGACGCGCACCCGCGCGAGCGCGGCGTCGTCCGACCCCGGGCCCGCGAGCGCGGCGGCGGTCTGCGAGACGGTCGGCTCGTGGCCGACGACGAGCACGGTGCCGGCGGACTCGTCGAGCTCGCGGAGCAGCCCGAGCAGCTGCCGGATGCCGGCGGCGTAGACGTCGTCGGACAGCCGGGCGGTCTCCGCCAGCACCTCGAGCCCGGCGCGGACCAGGTCCCAGGTCTGCCGGGTGCGCAGCGCCGACGACACCAGCGCGAGGTCGGGCACCAGGCCCGCCGCCCGCAGCCCCGTGCCGACCTCGGAGGCCTGCTTCCGCCCGGCGAGGGCGAGGGGTCGGAGCTGGTCGTCGAGGGAGCCCGGGTGCTCCGCCTTCGCGTGGCGGAGCAGGACGAGCTGGTGCGCGGAGCCGTGGGTCACGCGCACCAGCGTCCCACGACTACTGACCCATGGCGTGCACGCCGCCGTCGACGTGCACCATCTCCCCCGTGGTCTTCGGGAACCAGTCGGACAGCAGGGCGGCCACGGCGCGGGCGGTCGGCTCCGGGTCGTGCACGTCCCAGCCGAGGGGCGCGCGGCCGTCCCAGCCGCCCTCCATCGACTCGAAGCCCGGGATGGACTTCGCGGCGGTGGTGCGGATCGGGCCCGCGGACACCACGTTGACCCGGATGCCCTGCGGGCCGAGGTCGCGGGCCAGGTAGCGGGAGGTCGACTCGAAGGCCGCCTTGGCGACGCCCATCCAGTCGTAGACGGGCCAAGCGAACCGGGCGTCGAACGTGAGGCCGACGATCGAGCCGCCGCCGGTCAGCAGCGGCTGCGTGGCGGTGGCCAGCGACTTCAGCGAGAACGCGGACACCTCGAGCGCGGTGGCCACGTCGGCCCACTCGGCGGCGAGGAAGTTGCCGCCCATGACGGACTGCGGCGCGAAACCGATCGAGTGCACGACGCCGTCCAGGTGGTCGACGTGCTCGCGGACGCGCTCCGGGAGGGCGGCCAGGTCGTCGGCGTCGGTGACGTCGAGCTGCACGACCGGCGCCTCCTTCGGCAGCCGGCGGGCGATCGCCTGGGTGAGGCGGAACTGGCGGCCGAACGAGCTCAGCACGACCTCGGCGCCCTCCTCCTGCGCGAGCCGCGCCACGTGGAAGGCGATGGAGCCGTCGGTGAGGACGCCGGTGACGAGGAGCTTCTTGCCGTCGAGCAGGCCCATGGTGTTTCCGATCGTTCGAGGGTGCGGGGAGGAGGTCAGTGGCCCATGCCGAGGCCGCCGTCGACCGGCAGCACGGCGCCGGAGATGTACCCGGCGGCGGGCGAGGCGAGGAACTCGACGGCGGCGGCGATCTCGTCGACCGCGCCGAACCGGCCCGCGGGGATGGACGACAGGTAGGCGTCCTGGCGGTCCTGCGGCAGCTCCGCGGTCATCTGGGTCTCGATGAACCCGGGCGCGACGACGTTCGCGGTGATGCCGCGGCCGCCGAGCTCGCGCGTGACCGAGCGCGCCATGCCGACCAGGCCGGCCTTGGTCGCGGTGTAGTTCACCTGGCCCGCGTTGCCGTACAGGCCGACGACCGAGCCGATCATGACGATGCGCCCGCGGCGCAGCCGGATCATGCCCTTCGACGCGCGGCGCACGCACCGGAACACGCCCGTGAGGTTGACGTCGAGCACCTGCTGGAAGTCGTCGTCCGACATCCGCATGAGCAGGCCGTCGCGGGTCACGCCGGCGTTGGCCACCAGGACCTCGACGGGGCCGTGCTGGGCCTCGACCTCGGCGAACGCGGCGTCGACGGACGCGGTGTCGGTGACGTCGCCGGTCAGCGCCAGGACGCCGTCGGGGGCGCCGCCGCTGCGGACGATGGTCGCGACCCTGTCGCCGTTCGCGACGAACCGCTCGGCGATCGCGCGGCCGATGCCGCGGTTGGCCCCGGTCACGAGCACGCTGCGCGGCTCCGGGCTGCTGGGCTGGGAGTTCTCGGACACGGAAGTCGACGCTATCCGACGGCTCCGGGGCGACGGTGCACCGCCGCGGCACAGGATGGCGGTCCGGCGTTGTCCGGTTCGCACAATCCGCGGTCCGTCGCAGCGGGCGGCACCTCCCGACAGTGGAAGGTTGTGACGGACACGCCGTCGGAGTGTCCGTCACAACCCTCCACTGTCGACGTGGGTGGGTGGGTGGGCGGACGGCCGGTCAGAGGGGGCGGCGCATCCGGTAGTTGGTCAGGGTCACGCCCCGACGGACCGGGTGCTGCTCCGCGACCACCTCGAAGCCGTGCGCCTCGAAGAACGGGCGGGCGGTGACGCTCGCGTGCGTGGTCAGCTCGGTGGCGCCGTCGGCGGCGGCCGTCCGAACCGCCCAGTCGAGCAGCGCCCGGGCCACCCCCTGCCGGGCGGCCCCCGGGTCGACGAACATCATGTCGACGTAGCCGGCCGCGTCCACGTCGGTGAATCCGACGACCGCACCGTCGCGCACGGCCACGCGGGTGCGCGCCGCCGCGCGTCGGGCGCCCCAGGCGTCCGGGTCGATGTCGTCGGGCGCCCACGCGGCGACCTGCTCCGGGGTGTAGTCCCGGGCCGCGGTGACGGTGATCGCGCGCCGGAACACGGCGAGCGTCGCGGCGGCGTCGTCCGGGGTGTGGTCGCGGAGCAGGAGCGCACCGCCGGCCGCGGCCGCGTCGGGCGCCCGCGGACCGGGCTGCCCCGCACCCGCCTGCGCGGCACCCGCCGCCTCGAGCCCGGCGAGCGCGCGCGCCTCCTCCCCCGCGTCGCCCGCCGCGCGCGCCAGCGCGAGCGCGCGGTCGAAGCGGTCCCGCGCGTCGCCGGCCAGCCCCGAGGCGAGCGCGACCGCGCCCAGGGCGTTCAGGGCCTCGACCTCGACGAGCCCCGCCCGGATCCGCGCCGCCTGGTCGCGCGCGCCCGCGAGCGCCTCCTCGGCGGCGTCGAGGTCACCCACCCGGTGCAGCGCGCGCCCCAGCACCGTCCGCGCCTCGGCCTGCGCCTCGACGTCCCCGAGGTCACCGGCCCGCTCGGCCAGGGCGCGCAGGGCCGGAACGGCGGCGCGGAGCTCGGCGGGGTCGCCGGCCGTGAGCACCAGCCGCTGCTCGTGCAGGGCGGTCCGCAGGCCGAGGTTCGCGTCGCCGAGCCGGTCCGCCGCCGCGCGCGCCTGCGCGACCCGGGCCCGCGCCTCGGCGATCCGCCCGACGTGCTCCAGCGCCAGCGCCGAGTTGCTCGTCACGACCGCCACGTTGAGCACGTCGCCCACCCGCTCGGCGAGCGCGAGGGCCAGGTCGTAGCCCGCGAAGGACTCGTCGTGCCGCCCGAGCACCCGCAGCGCGTCGGCGTGGTTGCCCACCGCGCGCCCCTCGCTCACGACGTCGCCGCCGGCGCGGGCCGCGGCCGCCGCGTCGGCGTACGCGCGCAGGGCCTCGTCGGTGCGCCCGAGCCGCTTGTAGACGTTCCCGATCCGGTTGAGGGTCTGGCCCGGCCGCGGGTCGTGCCCGGACTCGTGCGCCCGCACCAGCTGGGCCAGCGCCTCGTCGTACCGGCCGAGGTGCTCGAGCACCCGGCCCAGGTCCCGGCCCGCGCGGCTCCGGCCGGCCGGGTCCGCGGCCGCGGCGGCCGCGCCGTGCAGCACCAGCGCGTCGGCGTAGTGGCCGGCGGTGTCCAGGTACGCCGCCAGGAGCCCGGACAGCTCGCCGAGCGGGGCGGCGATCCCGAGGTCCGCGCATCGCGCGCCCGCCGCCACCGCCACCGGGCGGAGCGCGTCGAGCCCCTCGCGGGCGACGGCCGGCGACGCGGCCACGGGCGAGGACCCGAGCGCCAGGTCGTGGTGCGGCGCGACGACGGCGACCAGCGGGCGGGCCACCTCCACGACCCCGGCGACCAGCCGCTCCACGGCGGCGCGGCGCGCGCTGACCGGCTCGTCGTCCTGCGCGGCCTCCCGCGCGTACCGCCGCACGAGCGCGTGCACCGTCGACCGGCCGCCCGGCGCCGGGAGCACCAGGTGCGCGTCCTCCAGCGCCGCGAGCGCCCGGCGCACGCTCGGCGCGTCCAGCCCCGCGAGCACGGCGAGCCACGTCGACGACAGCGCGGCGTCCAGCAGCGCGAGCCGGCGCAGCACGAGCGCCTGCTCCGGGTCGAGCGCGCGGTAGGCCGCGTCGAGGGCGGGCAGGGCGTGCGACGACTGCGCCACCCGGTGCACCTGGTCCGCCAGCGACCAGGCCGGGCGCTCGGCGACCTGGCCCGCCGCCACCGCCAGCGCGACGGGGAGGTGCCCGCACGCCGCGGCGAGCGCGGCGGCGGCCTCGGGCTCGGCGGCGACCCGCTCGGGGCCCACCAGGTCGCCGAGCATCGCGACGGCCGCTTCCGGGGCCAGCGGGGCGAGTCGGACGGTACGGGCGCCGGCGACCGGGAGCGCGCGGCGGGCGGTGACCAGCAGGGACCATCCGGGGGCGGCCTCGGCGAGGGCGCGCGCGACGGCGACGGGGCGGTCGGGGTCGTCCACGTCGAGCAGGACGAGGAGGCCGGGGGCGCGGGACGTCCCCGGGGCGGAGGGCGCCGCGGGCGGGGCCGCCGGCGTCGCGGGCAGGGCCGTCGCCACGAGGTCCGGGTCGAGGTCGCCCGGGCCGAGCAGGACCGGCGCGGCCCCGCGGGCCCGGTGCGTGCGGGCGACCGACTGGGCGAGCGCGGTGAGGCCGGAGCCGGGGACGCCGGTGAGCACGGCGACCCGGGCGGGGTCGGGTCCGGCGTCCGCGCCGGGGTCGACGTCCGCACCCGAGTCCGCGGCGGCACCCGCGTCGGGGGCCCCGGGCGCACCGGCCTCCGCGCCCGCACCGGCGGCCGCGGCCGCGCCCGACGCCCAGGCCAGCAGCTCCGCGAGCTCGGCGTCCCGCCCGCGCAGCACGGGCGCCGGTGCCGCGTCGTCGGGCGTGCGCAGCAGCCCGGTACCCGCCGCGGCGCCGTCCGGCGCGTCGCCCGCCCCCGCCGCGGTCCCGTCCCCGCCGGCCCGCGGCGCCGCGAGCGCCGTCGCCACCGCCGCGTGGGCCGCCCGCCACCGGGCCGCGTCCTCTGCGGTGCCGCCCAGCGCGCGCACCAGGTCGGCGACCAGCTCGACGTCGAGCCGCGCCCGCCCGTCCCGGAACGCGTCGTAGACCGTCACCCGGCCGGGTCGCCGCTCCGGCCCGGGCACCCCGCGCGCGGCGCGGACGGCGTCGACCCGGCGCACCAGGTCGGCGTAGGACGGCGAGCCGGCGGCGACGCGGAGCGCGCGCAGGCGGCCGGTGAGGTCGTCCCAGCGGACCGGGTGCGGCGGCGGGGCGACGTCGGGCACCGCCTCAGGCTAGCCACTCCGCGCGAGCCGCCGTCGCCCCGTCCGCGGTCCGGGCGCTGGTCCAGGCGGGTCCGGCGCGGCGTTCGGGTTCGTTCGGGAGCGCTGCGCCGGTGCCCGCTCGCCGGGTGCGATGGGGCCTCCCCCGCGCCGTGGCCGCACGACGCGCCCGTTCCCGAGGAGCCGCACCCGATGGGCCTGTTCGACAAGATCAAGGCGATGTTCGCGACCGAGTTCACCGTGCTGGAGGGCGCCCCCGCCCTCACGCCGGAGCAGGACCGCGCGCTCGCGCTCGGCGCGGTCTACGCCGCCGAGGGGCACCTGCCGATCAACGCGCCCACGATGGAGGCCGACCCGCGCACCGCGCAGAAGCTGCTGTCCGGCGCCTGGGACGTGCACGGACCGGACGACGTCGACGGCGCGTACGGGTACCTCCTGCACCAGGGCCACCGTGGGTACTACGCGCTCGTCGCGCCGCGGGTCGACGAGGTGTTCGCCGCGCGCGGCGGCCGGAAGCTGCAGGACGAGCACCAGGCCCGGATCGCGCAGGAGGCCGGCGAGCGCGGGCTGGACCCCGAGCGCGCCCGCCGCTGGTACGTGGGCTGGACCGGCGCGGCGGTCGCCGGCGGGCACGCGGCGCTCCAGGACCCGCTGCCCGCGAGCATCGTCGCGTGGGACGCGGCGCGGGTCGTGCACCTCAGCCGGCTCCTGCTGGACGCCGGGCTGGTCACCCCCGACCGGGCGTGGGACGCGATGGGCGAGGCAGTCGGGCTGGCGCGGCCGGCGTACCGCGGCTGGGAGGAGTTCGGCCGGGCGTTCGTCGTCGGGCGCGCGTTCTGGACGGCCGGCACGAGCCGGAACCCGGTCGACGGCGACATCGGGAAGTTCGACGGCGCGGTCGACGACCTGCTGAAGGTCGACGGCTCCCCGTGGCTGCGGCTCGCGTACTGAGCCGGCCGTGCCGCACCGCACGGGCTGGGTCGGCCTGCTCCTGATGCTGCTGCTGGTGGCCGCCGGGATGGTCGTCGTCGCCGTCTGGGGCGACGACCTGCGGCCCGCGGTGCACGCGTTCCTGCAGAACGCCGCCCGCCGGCTGTGAGCGGGCTGAGACGGAGGCGCCGCCGGGAGGGAGGAACGCCCGGCGGCGCCTACGATCAGGTGTGAGCAGGCGGACCCCACCACCGGCGCAGAGCGTCACCAGCGCCCCCGAGCCCCTCGGCGCCGACCAGGCGCGCCGGGCCCGCCGCTACCTGATCCAGATGGGGATCCGGGTGGTGTGCTTCCTCGCCGCCGTGCTGACCTGGTCCCGCGTCCCGCTGTGGGTGAGCCTCGTGCTCATCGTCGGCGCCGTCGTGCTGCCGTACATCGCCGTGCTGTTCGCCAACGCCGGCCGCGAGCGCCGCGACGACGCGCCCCCGGGGTACCTGCCGCACCTGCTCGACGCCGCGCCGACCGCGCGGCCGGTGGCACCCGCGCCCCCAACGCCCGGGCCGGGCCCGGCGGACGAGCCGTGGCGCGCCGGCGACCGGCCGGCCGGGCACGACGCCGCGGCGGACGACGACGACACCCGCGGAGGCAGCCGATGACCGCGCCCACCCCCGACGCCGTCGGCGAGGACCTCGTGTGCAGCGCCCGCGGCTGCCGCGCCGACGCCTCCTGGGGCGTGCTGTGGAACAACCCGCGCCTGCACACGCCGGAGCGCCGCAAGGTGTGGCTCGCGTGCGACGAGCACCGGGAGCACCTCGAGGAGTACCTGCGGGTGCGCGCCTTCTACGCCGACACCGTCCCGGTCGCGGACCTGCCGCGGATCGAGCTCGGCGAGCGCCCGGGTCTGCCCGGGCTGCCGGGCCTGGGCGGCCTGCCCGGGACCCCGGGGTCGCGATGAGGCTGCTGCGCGGCAACCCCGCGGCCCGGCGCGCCGTCGGGCTGGTGCTGCTCGCCGTGGCCGTGTCGGTGGCGTGCGTGTTCCTCGGCCGCTGGCAGTGGCACCGGCACGTCGCCCGGGACGCCGCCATCCGCCTCGTCGAGCAGAACTACTCCGCCGACCCGGTCCCGCTCGACGCGCTGCTGCCGGAGCCCGGGGCGGAGCTGGACCCCGGCGACGTCTGGCGGCAGGCGACGGTCACCGGCACCTACGACGCCGATGCCGCCGTGCTGCTGCGCAACCGCCCCGTGAACAGCCAGCCCGGCTTCCACGTCCTCGTGCCGCTGGTGCAGGCGGACGGGTCGGCGCTGGTCGTCGACCGCGGGTGGGTGGCCTGGGACGACGACGCGAGCGGCGAGGTCGCCGTGCCGGCCCCGCCGTCCGGCGAGGTCACCGTCACCGTGCACCTGCGCCGGGACGAGGCCGCCGACCCGCGGTCCGCGCCGGCCGGGCAGGTGCAGGCCATCAACGTGGGCCAGGTCCTGGCGGCCGGCGGGTCGGACGCCGCGTCCTACGCCGGGTACGGCGGTCTGGTCGACGAGACGCCCGCCCCGGCGGTCGCGCTCGGGCGGCTCCCCGCGCCGAGCACCGACCCGGGGTCGCACCTGTCGTACGCGTTCCAGTGGTGGACGTTCTCCGTCGGGTCGCTGGCGGCGTTCGGCTGGCTGGCCCGGCGCGAGCTGCTCGAGGGCGCGGAGGCGGCGGCCGGGGGCGGCGACGGCACGCCGCGTCCCGCGCGCCCGGCGCCCGCGTCGCGCCGCCGGCGCACCTCGGACGAGGACGCCGAGGACGCCCTGATCGACTCCCAGCTCGGCTGACCCGGCACGCCCCCGGGGGGGTCCAGCGGAGACGAGTGGAGGGGGGGGGCCCCCCCCCCCGGGGGGGGGGGGGGGGCCCCGGGCCCCCCCCCCCCCCGGGGGGGGGGGGGCGGGGGGCGGGGGGGGGGGGGCCCCCCCCCCCCGGGGGGGGGGGGGCCCCCCCCGCTCCACTCGAGCCAGGACGGGGCGTCAGGCCAGGGTGACCAGGTCCAGGTAGGACGGGTTCCACAGGTCCTCGTCGCCGTCGGGCAGCAGCACGACCCGCTCCGGGTTCAGCGCCTCGACGGCCCCCTCGTCGTGGCTCACCAGCACGACCGCGCCGGTGTACCCCCGCAGCGCCGCCAGGATCTCCTCGCGGCTGGCCGGGTCGAGGTTGTTGGTCGGCTCGTCGAGCAGCAGCACGTTCGCGGCCGACACGACCAGGGCCGCGAGCGCCAGCCGGGTCTTCTCGCCGCCGGACAGCACCTTCGCGGGCTTGTCGGCGTCGTCACCCGAGAACAGGAACGAGCCCAGCACCGACCGCACCTGGGTGTCGGTCAGGTCGGGCGCCGACGAGCGCAGGTTCTCGACGACCGTGCGGTCCATGTCGAGCGTCTCGTGCTCCTGGGCGTAGTACCCGAGCTTGAGGCCGTGCCCCGGCCTCACCTCGCCGGTGTCCGACTCCTGCAGCCCCGCGAGCATCCGCAGCAGCGTGGTCTTGCCGGCGCCGTTGAGCCCGAGCACGACGACGCGCGAGCCCCGGTCGATCGCCAGGTCGACGCCGGCGAACACCTCCTGCGAGCCGTACGACTTCGACAGGTCGGACGCCGTCAGCGGGGTGCGCCCGCACGGGGCGGGCTCGGGGAACCGCAGCTTCGCGACCTTGTCGGACGCCCGGACCTCGTCGAGGCCGGACAGCATCCGCTCGGCGCGGCGGGCCATGTTCTGCGCGGCGACCGCCTTGGTGGCCTTCGCGCGCATCTTGTCGGCCTGCGCGAGCAGCGCGCCGGCCTTCTTCTCCGCGTTCGCCCGCTCGCGGCGGCGGCGCTTCTCGTCCGTCTCGCGCTGCAGCACGTAGGCGTCCCAGCCGAGGTTGTACTGGTCGAGCTCGCCGCGGTTGGCGTCCAGGTGGAACACCTTGTTGACGGTGGCGCGCAGCAGCTCGACGTCGTGGCTGATGACCACGAAGCCGCCCGGGTAGGTCTTGAGGTAGTCGCGCAGCCAGGCGATCGAGTCCGCGTCGAGGTGGTTCGTCGGCTCGTCGAGCAGCAGCGTGTCGTTGCCGGAGAACAGGATGCGCGCGAGCTCGACGCGGCGGCGCTGGCCGCCGGACAGGGTGCTGAGGGGCTGGCCGAGGACGCGGTCGTCGAGGCCGAGGTTCGCGGTGATCCGGTGCGCCTCGCTCTCGGCGGCGTACCCGCCGCCGGCCGTGAACCGGGCCTCGAGCTTCGGGTACCGCTCCATGGCGGCCTCGCGCACCGCGTCGTCCGTGGACGCCATCAGGCCCTCGGTCTCGCGCATCTGCTCGATGATCCGGTCCAGGCCGCGCGCCGACAGCACCCGGGACATCGCGAGGTCGGACAGCTCGCCCGACCGCGGGTCCTGCGGGAGGTAGCCGATGTCGCCGCTGCGGGAGATCTGCCCGCCGGTCGGCTGGGTCTCCCCCGCCAGCGTCTTGGTCAGCGTGGTCTTGCCGGCGCCGTTGCGGCCCACGAGGCCGATCCGGTCGCCGGGCGCCACCCGGAAGGTCGCCTCGGACAGCAGCACGCGGGCACCCACGCGCAGCTCGACGCCCTGAACGGTGATCACTTCGGTTGTCCCTGCTCCCTCTCGCCGTGCACGCCCGCGGTCGATGCCGCGCGCCCCGTCGCGGGCCGGCACAAACGCCGCCCATCCTACGAGTCCCAGCGCCCCGGACCCGACCGGAATTCCGTGGGCTCCCCCACGTCGCGCGCGGTCGCCGGCCCGCGACCCCGCGCGCCCCCCGGGGTGCGGAACCCGACAGGCGCCGCGCGGCAGCGTTGGACACCCCCGCACGACCCCGGCCGCGCGCGCCGCACTAGCGTGGCTCGCGGCGACCGGCCCTCCGCGGACGGCGCCGCCCCAGCCGACCGCACCCCCGCGAGGTCCGATGTCCGAGCACCGCCCCGAGGCCGCCCCCGCGGCCGACGCCGCCGCGCACGCCGGCCCTGCGCCCGTCGCCGCGGCCGCCCCGACCCCCGTGGCCCGCACCTCGGTCGCCACAGACGTCGCGCTGATCGCCACGTTCGCCGCGTTCGTCGCGGTGTGCGCCGTGCTGCCCGCCATCCCCACCGGTGGGGCCGTGCCGATCACCCTGCAGACCTTCGGCGTCGCGCTCACCGGCCTGGTGCTGGGCCCGCGCCGCGGCGCCCTCGCGCTGCTGCTGTACGTGGCCGTCGGCCTGGCGGGCGTCCCGGTGCTGTCCGGCGCGACCGGCGGGCTCGGCGTGCTGGCGTCGCCGTCGGCCGGCTACCTGCTCGCGTTCCCCGCGGCCGCGGCGATCGCCGGCGGGTTCGGGCTGCTGGCGCGCCGCGCGCCCGGCCGGTGGCGGGTCCCCGCGCTGTTCGGCGCGGCGACCGCCGGCTCGCTGCTGGTGATCCACCCGCTCGGCATCGCGGTCATGGGCTGGCGGCTGGGCCTGTCCGCGTCCGAGGCGGTCGCCGCCGGCGCCGTCTTCCTGCCCGGCGACCTGATCAAGAACGCGCTCGCCGCCGTGGTCGCCGCGGCCGCGCTCCGCGCCTTCCCGGACCTGCTGCGCGGCCGGTGATCGAGCTCGACGGCGCGGTCGTCACGGCGTACGCCCCGGGCGAGGCGCGCCGCGGGGCCGAGCGGGTCGTCACCCTGCTGGGCCCGGTCACGGCGACGCTCACGGAGCGCCGCGTCGCCGTCGTCGGCGCGAACGGCTCGGGCAAGTCGACGCTCGCCCGGCTGCTGAACGGCCTGACACTGCCGTCCGCGGGCTCCGTGCGGGTCGACGGCCTCGACACGGCGCGCGACGGCGCCGCGGTGCGCCGCCGGGTCGGCTTCCTGTTCACGGACCCCGACGCCCAGGTCGTGATGCCCACCCCCGTCGAGGACGTCGCACTCTCCCTGCGCCGCCTCGGCGTGCCGGGTCGCGAGCGCGACGCCCGGGCCCGGGAGGCGCTGGACCGCGTGGGCCTGGCGTCCCGCGCCGACCTGCCCGTCCGGGCGCTGTCCGGCGGCCAGCGGCAGCTGCTCGCGCTGGCCGCGGTGCTCGCCACCGAGCCCGCGGTGCTGGTCTGCGACGAGCCCACAACGCTGCTCGACCTGCGCTGGCGCCGCGTCGTCGACGGCTTGCTCGCCGACCTCCCCCAGCAGGTGGTCCAGGTGACGCACGACCTCGACGCGGCGGCGCGGGCCGACCGGGTGCTGGTCGTCGACGGCGGCCGCGTGGTGCACGACGGCGCGCCCTCGCCCGCCCTCGACGCGTACCGCGCGCTGATGGCGGTCGAGCCCGCGTGACGCTGCTCGGCGCGCACCGCACCGCCCGCACCCCGCTGGACCGGGCGCCGGTCGGGGCCAAGCTCGCGGCGCTGGCGCTGCTCGGCGTCGCCGTCGTGGCGACCCGGGGCGTGCCGGCGGCGCTCGTGCTTCTCGGGGTGGCGGTCGCGGCCGCCGCCGTCGCCGCGCTCCCCCCGCGCCCCACGCTCCGCGGGCTGCTTCCGGTGCTCGTGACGGCGCTGCTCGCCGGCGCGTACCAGGCGTGGGCCCGCGGGCCCGGGCCGGCCGTCGAGGTGGTCGCCGACCTGCTGACCCTGGTCCTCGGCGCCGCGGTGGTCACCGCCACCACCCCCGCCGACCGGCTCCTCGACGCCCTCGCGCGCGCCGCCCGGCCGCTGCGCAGGGTCGGCGTCCCACCCGACCTGGTCGCCCTCGCGGTCGCGCTCGTGCTCCGGTCGGTGCCCGAGATCGCCCGCACCGTGCACGAGGTCCGGGACGCGGCGCGCGCCCGCGGAGTCGAGCGCGACCCGCGGGTGTGGCTGACCCCGGCGGTGCTGCGGGTCGTCGGCCGGGCGCGGGACCTGGGCGAGGCGCTGGCCGCGCGCGGGATCGTCGACTGACGCGCGCGGAGTTCGTGCACCCGGCCTGCCGGCATCTCGCCGCGACTCCCTGCCGCTCGCCGCGCGCCGCCCCGCGCCCCGGGCTACCGTCCCCGGCATGACGTTCCAGGACGGCGGCCGGTTCGAGGGCGGCCGCGTGCAGTCCCGCCGCGGCGGGGGCCGCGGGCGGGGCATCGCGGTGGGCGGCGGCCTCGGCACGCTGGTGCTCGTGGTGGTCGTGACGCTGCTCGGCGGCAACCCGGCGCAGCTGCTGTCCGGCGACGGCGGGACGGGCGCAGGCTCGCAGGAGCAGGTCTCCGAGATCGGGGACTGCACGGCCGAGCAGGCCAACGCCGAGCGCGAGTGCCGGCTCTCGGCGACGGTCCAGTCGCTCGACACCTACTGGCAGCGCACGCTGCCCGAGCTCGCGCAGGACCCGGACGTCGAGCCCGCCGTGGTGTCCTTCCAGGACGCCACCGAGACGGGCTGCGGCAGCGCCTCGTCGTCGACGGGGCCGTTCTACTGCCCGCCGGACCGGACGATCTACCTCGACCTGTCGTTCTACGACCTGCTCGCCTCGCAGTACGGCGCGCAGGGCGGCCCGCTGGCCGAGATGTACGTCGTGGCGCACGAGTACGGGCACCACATCCAGCAGCTCACGGGGATCTTCGACAGCGCGGACCGGTCCGGGACCGGCGACGACTCCGACTCGGTCCGCGTCGAGCTCCAGGCCGACTGCTACGCGGGCCTCTGGGCCGGCGACGCCGCCACGACGGTCGACCCGGACACCGGCGTGACGTTCCTGGAGCCGATCACCGAGGCGCAACTCGCCGACGCCCTGTCCGCCGCCGCGGCAGTCGGCGACGACCACATCCAGCAGCAGTCCGCGGGCGGGGTGAACCCCGACACCTGGACGCACGGCTCCAGCGAGCAGCGCCAGCGCTGGTTCACGACCGGCTACCGCGACGGCACGGTCGCCTCGTGCGACACGTTCGCGGCCGCCTCGCTCTGACCCCGGACGCACGAACGCCGAGATAGGTCCTCCCGCGCGAGATAGGACCGTCCAGGGTCCTATCTCGGCGCGGAGGTCCTATCTCGGCGTCTGAAGAGGGCGAGGCCGCAGGCTCAGATGTTGAAGCCCAGCGCCCGCATCATCGCGCGGCCGTCGTCGGTGATCTTCTCCGGGCCCCACGGCGGCATCCAGACCCAGTTGATCCGCACCGAGTCGACCAGGCCCTCGAGCGAGGTGCCCGCCTGGTCCTCGATGACGTCCGTCAGCGGGCACGCCGCCGAGGTGAGCGTCATGTCGATGACGACGTTGCGGCCCTGCTCGATCGCGATGCCGTAGACCAGGCCGAGGTCGACGACGTTGACGCCGAGCTCGGGGTCGATGACGTCGCGCAGCGCCTCCTCGACGTCGGCGGCGTTCACGGGCGCCGGCGCGGCGCCGTCCTGCTGCGGGGACACCGTGGTGTCGCTCATCGCCCCTCCTCGGGGTTCGTGGTCGTCACGGAGGCCTGCGCCACCGCGTCCTTCATGGCCGCCCAGCCGAGCAGGGCGCACTTGATGCGGGCGGGGTACCGGGCGACGCCGACGAACGCGACGGCGTCCTCCATCTCCTCGGCGAGGCCGTCGCCCTCGAACTTCTCGGGCAGCACGCCGCGCGAGTCCATGAGCTCGCGGAAGTCGTCGGACAGCGCGATCGCGTGCTCGACCGACCCGCCGGCGACCGCCTGCGACATCACCGAGGCGGAGGCCTGCGAGATCGAGCAGCCCTGCCCGGTCCAGGTGAGCTCGCCGATGACCGGCGCGCCCGACGCGTCCGCGTCCAGGCGCACGCGCAGCGTCACCTCGTCCCCGCAGGTGGGGTTCACGTGGTGGACCTCGACGTCGTACGCCTCCTGCGCCCCGCGGTGGGCGGGGTGCTTGGCGTGGTCGAGGATCAGCTGCTGGTACAGCTGCTCCATGCCGGTGCTCATGCGGTGCGGCTCTCGCTTCCTCGGGTGGCTCGTCGTCCCAGTATCAGTCGGACAGTCCGAAGAACGTCCGGACCCCCGCCAGTGCTTCCCGGAACACCGCGATCTCCTCGTCCGTCGTGTAGACGGCGGCCGACGCGCGGGCGGTGGCGGCGACGCCGAACCGGCGGTGCAGCGGCTGCGCGCAGTGGTGCCCGACCCGCACGGCCACGCCGCGGTCGTCGAGGACCTGACCCACGTCGTGCGCGTGCACGCCGTCGACGACGAACGACACCGTCGCGAGCCGGTCCACGTTCTCGGTGGGGCCGATGACCCGCACGCCGGGGACCGAGGCCACCGCGTCGAGCAGCAGCCCGGCGAGGTGCCGCTCGTGCGCGGCGACCGCGTCCATGCCGAGCTCGGCGAGGTACGTCGCGGCGGCGCCCATGCCGACGGCCTGGGACACCATCTGGGTCCCGGCCTCGAACCGGCGCGGCGGCGGCGCGTAGGTGGTCTGCTCCATCGTGACGACCTCGACCATCGAGCCGCCGGTCGTGACGGGCGGCATGGCCTCGAGCAGCTCGCGGCGGCCGTACAGCGCGCCGACGCCGGTGGGGCCGAGCATCTTGTGCCCGGAGAACGCGGCGAAGTCGACGCCCAGCGCGGCCAGGTCGACGGGCAGGTGCGGCACGCTCTGGCAGGCGTCGAGCACCGTCAGGGCGCCGACCTCCCGGGCGCGGGCCACGAACGGCGCGACGTCGGTGACGGCGCCGGTGACGTTCGAGGCGTGCGTGAACGCGAGCACCTTGGTCCGGTCGGTCACGACGGTGCCGAGCTCGTCCGCCCGGATGCGGCCGTCGTCGTCGACGCCGAGCCAGCGCAGCGTGGCGCCGGTGCGGGCCGCGAGCTCCTGCCACGGCACGAGGTTCGCGTGGTGCTCGGCCTCGGTGACGACGATCTCGTCGCCGGGCGCCAGCGCGAACCGCTGCGCCGCCGCTCCCCCGCGACCGAGCGTCGCGTTCGACATCGCGTACGCCACCAGGTTGAGCCCCGCGGTGGCGTTGGAGCTCCAGACGATCTCGTCGTCCTGCACGCCCACGAACGAGGCGACCTCGTGCCGGGCGGTCTCGAACGCCTCGGTGGCCTCCTCGGCGAGCTGGTGCGCGCCGCGGTGCACGGCGGCGTTCCGCTGCGTGTAGAAGTCCTGCTCGGCGTCGAGGACGACCTCGGGCTTCTGCGAGGTCGCACCGGAGTCGAGGTAGACCAGCGGCCGGCCGTCGCGGACGGTCCGCTGCAGCAGGGGGAAGTCCGCGCGCACGGCGGCCAGCTCGGCGGCGTCCAGCGTCCGCCCCTGCCCGTCCTGCGCGGCCCGGTCCAGCGTGTCGGTCATCTCGGTGTCCTCGTCGTCGTGCGTCGTGGCGTGCTGCCCGGTCGCCCTCCGGGGGTGCGGGGCCCCGGGGGCGGCGGCGGTGCGGCCGCCGCCCCGTGGGCCTCGCGGGTGGTGCGCAACCGTCAGGCGGAGGCGCCCGAGGTCAGGAACCGGTCGTAGCCCTCGTTCTCGAGGCGCTCGGCGAGCTCGGGCCCGCCCTCCTCGGCGATCCGGCCGTCGACGAACACGTGCACGAAGTCCGGCTGGATGTACCGCAGGATGCGCGTGTAGTGCGTGATGAGCAGGACGCCCACGTCGGTCGACTCCTTGGCGCGGTTCACGCCCTCGGAGACGATGCGCAGCGCGTCGACGTCGAGGCCCGAGTCGGTCTCGTCGAGGATCGCGAACTGGGGCTTCAGGAGCTCCATCTGCAGGATCTCGTGGCGCTTCTTCTCGCCGCCGGAGAAGCCCTCGTTGACCGAGCGCTCGGCGAACGAGGAGTCCATGCGCAGGCGCTTCATGGCGCCGTCGACGTCCTTGATCCAGGTGCGGAGCGCGGGCGCCTCGCCGTCGATCGCGGTCTTGGCGGTGCGCAGGAAGTTCGACACCGAGACGCCGGGGACCTCGACCGGGTACTGCATGGCGAGGAACAGGCCGGCGCGGGCGCGCTCGTCGGCCGACATCGCGACGAGGTCCTCGCCGTCGAGCGTGACGGTGCCCGAGGTGATCGTGTACTTCGGGTGCCCGGCGAGCGAGTAGGCCAGCGTGGACTTGCCGGAGCCGTTCGGGCCCATGATGGCGTGCGTCTCGCCGCTGTTGATGGTCAGGTCGACGCCGCGGAGGATCGGCTTCGGACCCTCCTTCGTCTCGACGCTGACGTGCAGGTCGCGGATCTCCAGGGTGGGCATGGGGTTCTCCTCGGGAAAGCTCAGGCAGCGCCGTCGACGTCGACGAGCACGCGCTCGCCGTCGACGGTCAGGGGGTAGACGGGGACGGGGCGGACGGCCGGGGGGCCCAGCGGCTCGCCGGTGCGCAGGTCGAACCGCGACCCGTGCAGCCAGCACTCCACGGTGCAGCCCTCGACCTCGCCGTCGGACAGCGAGACCGCGCCGTGCGAGCAGATGTCGCTGATGGCGTGCAGCGCGCCGTCCTCGTCGCGGACGACCGCGACCTCGACGGGGCCCGACGGCCCCTCGAGCTCGACACGGAAGGTGCCGGCCTCGGGGACGTCGGAGGTCATGCAGGCGAGCTGTGCGGTCACTTCGGGGCCCCCGCGAGATCGGGAGCGCAGCGAGCGATGTCGTGGGGAGTGCTCATGCGGGCTCGTCCGCGGAGGCGACGGAGGCGGGCTCGTTCAGGATGGCGCGCTCGGCGTCGGTCTCGTCGGTGACGTCGGAGGCGAGGTCGCCGCCGGCCACGGCCGGGGCGCCCTGGAACTCCGTCATCGACTGCGCCAGCTCGGCCTCGATCGCGGCGATGAGCCGCTCCTCGACCTCGGGCACGCCGATCTGGTGGATCAGCTCGGCGAAGAAGCCGCGCACGACCAGGCGGCGGGCGTCCGTCTCCGGGATGCCGCGCGAGCGCAGGTAGAACAGCTGCTCGTCGTCGAACCGGCCCGTGGCGCTGGCGTGGCCCGCGCCCTCGATGAGGCCCGTCTCGATCTCGAGGTTCGGCACCGAGTCCGCGCGCGCGCCGTCCGTGAGGACCAGGTTGCGGTTGAGCTCGTAGGTGTCGGTGCCCTCGGCCTCCTTGCGGATCAGCACGTCGCCGACCCACACGGTGTGCGCGCCCTCGCCCTGCAGCGCGCCCTTGTAGGTCACGCGGCTCTTGCAGTTCGGGACCGCGTGGTCGACGAACAGGCGCTGCTCCTGGTGCTGGCCGGCGTCGGCGAAGTACACGCCGAGCATCTCGACCGATCCGCCCTCGCCGGCGAACTCCGCGTCCGGGGTGAGCCGGACGACGTCGCCGCCGAGCGTGACCACGATGTGCTTGACGGTCGCGTCGCGGCCGAGGCGCACCCGGTGGGCCGCGTTGTGCACGGCGCCCTCGGCCCAGTCCTGCACGGAGACGACGGTCAGGTGTGCGCCGTCCTCCGCCACGACCTCGAAGGTCTCGGTGAGCAGCGCGGACCCGACGTGGTCGATGACGACCGTCGCCTGGGACATCGGCTTGGCGTGCACGAGCAGGTGCGTCGCTGTGGGCTGGCCCCCTGCGCCTTCGATGCCCTCGACCCGCACCGAGGTCACCGTCGACGCGACGGCCTCCTGCGGCACGGTCACGACGGTGGCACGCGGGAACGAGGCCCACGCGACGGCCGCGGCGCGGTCGCCGGGCTTCCCGGCGACACCCAGGCGGGCGTCGTCGCGGTCCACGATCTCGACCTCGACCTCGGGCGCGTTCACGACCGTGGTGAGGACGCCGTGGCCCGTGAGCCGGCCCGACTCGGGGGCGAACAGCGGGGCGAGCCGGTCGACCGGCGAGAACCGCCACTCCTCCTCGCGCCCGTTCGGCACCGGGAAGTCCGCGACCTCGAACGAGGTGGCACGGGCCGCGCGGGACGACTCGGGGACGGTGCCGACGCCGTGGCTGTGCGCCTCGTCGGCCGTCGCGCGGGAGTGGTCGGTGGAGAGACCGGGGGTCTCGGGTGTGGTGGTCGACATCAGCCGACGGCCCCTTCCATCTGCAGCTCGATCAGGCGGTTCAGCTCGAGGGCGTACTCCATGGGCAGCTCGCGCGCGATGGGCTCGACGAACCCGCGCACGATCATCGCCATGGCCTCGGTCTCGGTCATGCCGCGGGACATCAGGTAGAACAGCTGGTCCTCGCTCACGCGGGACACCGTCGCCTCGTGACCCATCGACACGTCGTCCTCGCGGACGTCGACGTACGGGTAGGTGTCCGAGCGCGAGATCTGGTCGACGAGCAGGGCGTCGCACAGGACGTTGCTGGCGGAGTGGCTCGCGCCCTCCAGCACCTGGACCAGGCCGCGGTACGAGGTCCGGCCGCCGCCGCGGGCCACCGACTTCGACACGATCGACGACGAGGTGTGCGGCGCGGCGTGCACCATCTTGCAGCCGGCGTCCTGGTGCTGGCCCTCGCCCGCGAAGGCGATGGACAGCGTCTCGCCGCGGGCGTGCTCGCCCAGCAGGTAGATCGCCGGGTACTTCATGGTGACCTTGGAGCCGATGTTGCCGTCGACCCACTCCATCGTCGCGCCCTCGGCCGCGGTCGCCCGCTTGGTCACGAGGTTGTAGACGTTGTTCGACCAGTTCTGGATCGTCGTGTACCGCACGCGGGCGTTCTTCTTCACGATGATCTCGACGACCGCGGAGTGCAGCGAGTCCGACTGGTAGATCGGCGCGGTGCAGCCCTCGACGTAGTGCACGTACGAGCCCTCGTCCGCGATGATCAGCGTCCGCTCGAACTGGCCCATGTTCTCGGTGTTGATCCGGAAGTAGGCCTGCAGCGGGATCTCGACGTGCACGCCCGGCGGCACGTAGACGAACGAGCCGCCCGACCACACGGCGGTGTTCAGCGACGCGAACTTGTTGTCGCCCGGCGGGATGACCGAGCCGAAGTACTGCTCGAACAGCTCCGGGTACTCGCGCAGGCCGGTGTCGGTGTCGACGAAGATGACGCCCTGCGCCTCCAGGTCCTCGCGGATCTGGTGGTACACGACCTCGGACTCGTACTGCGCGGCGACGCCGGCGACGAGGCGCTGCTTCTCGGCCTCCGGGATGCCCAGGCGGTCGTAGGTGTTCTTGATGTCCTCCGGGAGCTCCTCCCAGGACGTCGCCTGCTTCTCCGTCGACCGGACGAAGTACTTGATGTTGTCGAAGTCGATGCCCGACAGGTCCGCGCCCCACCAGGGCATCGGCTTCTTGTCGAACAGGCGCAGCGCCTTGAGGCGGGTCTTCAGCATCCACTCGGGCTCGTTCTTGAGCGCCGAGATGTTGCGCACCACGTCCTCCGACAGGCCGCGCTGCGCCGTGGCGCCCGCGTCGTCGGCGTCGTGCCAGCCGTAGCCGTAGTTGCCGATCGAGGCGATGGCCTCGTCCTGGCTCATCGGCTCGGCCGCTACCGGGCGTCCGGGGTCCGTCGTCGTCATTTCATCGTCCTTCCGCGGGTGCACGGGGGTCGGGGGGCTCGGGTAAGTCGGTCAGTCCGTCGTCGTCGGCCGGCGGACCGGCACGATCGGGATGTTCGTGGTGCAGACGTGGCCGCCGCGGGCCAGCGTCGCGAGCCGCTGCACGTGCACGCCGAGCATGCGGGAGAAGGCGTGCGCCTCCGCCTCGCAGAGCTCGGGGAACTCGCTTGCGACGTCCTGCACCGGGCAGTGGCCCTGGCACAGCTGGATGGCGTGGCCGCCGGGCACGGGGCGCGCGGTGGCCGCGAAGCCGTCGACAGCGAGGCCGTCGGCGAGCACCTGCGCCCGGCGGACCGGGTCGTCGCCCGCCTCCGCCAGCGCGTCGGCGTGCCGGACCTCGAGGTCGCGGACCCGCTTCTCGGCGAAGCTGCGCACCGCGTCCGCGCCGCCGATCTCGGCGACGAACCGCAGCGCCTGCGACGCGAGCTCGGAGTACTGCTGGGTCAGCGCCGCCTGCCCGGCCGCGGTCACGACGTACCGCTTGGCGGGGCGGCCGCGGCGCGCCGGCCCGACGGCGCCGCCGTCGTGCACGCCGATCTGCTGCTCGCCCTCCAGCACCGCGAGGTGCCGGCGGACGGCGGCGGCGGTGAGGTCGAGCTCGGCGGCCAGCTCGGCGGCGGACACGGGGCCGTCGGCGGCGATCAGGTCGAGCACCCGGCGGCGGGTGCCGGCCTCGGCCTCGGACTCGTGCTCCTGGCGGGGCGGCTCCGCGGGTCGGAGCGCGGGGCGGGGCGTCGCGGCGGCGGCCTCGGTCGCGCAGTCGGCCTCCGGCGCGGCGGCGGTCCCCGGCGTGCTGGCGCTCATGGCACACACCTCCGGTTCACTGCTGCGCGGCTGGATCGCGGGGCGGACCGCCGTGGCGGCGCCGGCCCCGCGGAGCCCCGACGAGGGCTCCCGATATCGGCAACATCCTTGTTGCCGAAATAAGTCCTGGCAAGCAAGGTCAGCCTCACCACACCCTGGGAGCGGCCGCGACCCCTACACTCGCGGGGTGCTCGGCCAGTCCTCCTCCCCGCCCGCCGTCGAGGTGCGCGGGCTCGTCAAGCGGTACGACGGTCGCGCCGTCGTCGACGGGCTCGACCTGCACGCGTCCCCCGGTCGGGTGACCGCGGTGCTCGGCCCGAACGGCGCGGGCAAGACCACCACCGTGGAGTGCTGCGAGGGCCTGCGCACCCCGGACGGCGGCTCCGTGCGCGTCCTCGGGCTCGACCCCGTCGCCGACGCCGCCGCGCTCCGCCCCCGCGTGGGCGTCATGCTCCAGGACGCCGGGCTGCCCACCGGCGTGCCGGCCCTGGGCGTGCTGCGCCACGTCGCCGAGATGTACGCCCGGCCGCGCGACGTCGGCGAGCTGGCCGAGCGGCTGGGCCTCACCCCGTTCGCCCGGACGACGGTGCGCCGGCTGTCCGGCGGGCAGCGGCAGCGGCTCGCGCTGGCGACCGCGGTCGTGGGACGGCCGGACGTCGTGTTCCTCGACGAGCCCTCGGCCGGGATGGACCCGCAGGCGCGCCGCGCCGTGTGGTCGCTGGTCGAGGAGCTGCGCGCCGACGGCGTGGCGGTCCTGCTGACCACGCACCTCATGGACGAGGCCGAGGCGCTGGCCGACGAGGTCGCCGTCGTCGACCACGGCCGGGTCATCGCCCACGGGTCGGTGCCGGCGCTGCTCGCCGGGGCCGACTCCTCGACGCTGACGTTCCGGGCCGAGCCCGGGCTCGACCTCGCCGCGCTGGGGGCCGCGCTGACGCCGACCGGCGCCGCGACGAGGGCCGCGGTCACCGAGACCGGCCCCGGCGCGTACGCCGTCGACTCCCCCGCCACCCCGGCGCTCGTCGCCGCGCTCGCCGCGTGGTGCGCCGACCGCGACGTGCTGCTCGCCCGGGTGGACGTCGGGCGCCGCACCCTCGAGGACGTGTTCCTCGACCTGACCGGACGGAACCTGCGATGACCGCGCCCGCTGCTGCCCCGACGGGCGCCGCCATCGCGGCCGACCGCGCCGCGCCCGCCGGCCGGCGGGTCCGCGCCCAGGCCCGGTTCGAGACCCTGGCGGTGCTGCGCAACGGCGAGCAGCTGCTCGTCACGCTGATCATCCCCGTGGTCGCGCTGATCGCCCTCGGGCGCGGGTCGTTCCTCGACATCGGGGTCGGCGACGCCGAGCGGATCGACGTCGTCACCCCGGGGATCCTCGGGCTGGCCGTGATGGCGGGCTCGCTGACCTCGCAGGCCATCGCCACCGCGTTCGACCGGCGCAACGGCGTGCTGCGGCTGCTGGCCACGACGCCGCTCGGGCGCGGCGGGCTGCTCGCGGGCAAGGCGCTGGCGGTGCTCGCGGTCGCGGCGCTGCAGGTGGTCGTCGTCTCGGTGACGGGGCTCGCCCTCGGCTGGCGACCCGACCCCGCCGGCCTGCCCGGCGCCCTGCTCGCGCTGCTGCTCGGGGTCGCGGCGTTCACCGCGCTGGCGCTGCTGCTCGCGGGGACCCTGCGCGCGGAGGCGGTGCTGGCGGTCGCGAACCTGCTGCTGGTGGTGCTGGCCGTCGTCGGCGGGCTGGTCCTGCCGGTGTCCGACCTGCCCGGGTGGTGGGCCTCCGTCGCCGAGTGGCTGCCGCCCGGTGCGCTGGGCGAGGCGCTGCGCGCGTCCCTCGTCGACGGGGCGTTCCCGGTCGCGCACCTCGCGGCGCTGGCGGCGTGGGCGCTGGCCCTGGCCGCGGCGGTGCGGCGCTGGTTCCGCTGGTCCTCCTGACCCCGGCGCGGGGCCCGGCGCGTGATCAAGACCTCGTGCACCGCGGCACGAGCGCGGGTCGCCGGACCGTAGGCTGGGCGCCGTGAGCCCCGACGTCGCCGCCGCCCCCGTCAGCCCCGCGCCCTCCCGGTTCGCGGCGTGGCGGGAGCGCCTGACCTACCCGGTCCTCGTGGCGAACCTGGTGGCGCAGATCGGCATCGTCGTCACCGGTGGGGCGGTCCGGCTCACCGGCTCCGGCCTCGGCTGCTCGACGTGGCCGCAGTGCGAGCCCGGGCAGTTCACCGCGGCGTTCCACCCCGAGACGACGTACCACCAGTACGTCGAGTTCGGGAACCGGACCCTGACCGGCGTGCTCGGCGTCATCGCCGTCGCCGTCGCGCTCCTCGTCTGGTTCGACCGCGACCGGTCCCGCTCCTACCGCTGGCTGGGGTTCGCCCCGCTGGCCGGCGTCGTGGCGCAGGCGCTGATCGGCGGCGTCGTCGTCCTGCTGCACCTGCACCCCGCGTGGGTCAGCCTGCACTTCATGGTGTCGATGGCGCTGGTCGCGGCGTCGACGCTCCTCGTGCACCGCAGCCGGGAGGGCGACGGTCCGCGGATCCCCGTCGTCGGGCCGTGGTCCCGGCGGCTCGCGCCGGTGCTCGGCGCGCTGCTCGTCCTCGTGCTCGCGCTCGGCGTCATCACCACGGGCGCCGGCCCGCACTCGGGCGACGAGGAGGTCGGCTACCGGATCGCCGTCGACCCGTACCTGATGGCCCGCGTGCACGCCGCGTCGGTGTGGCTGTTCACGGGGATGCTCGTCGTGCTGCTGTGGCTGAACCGGCGCGGGCCGCGCCTGCTGCGCCGCCGCGGCTGGGTGATGGTCGGGCTCGTCGCCCTGCAGGGCGTCATCGGGTACGTCCAGGTGTCGACCGACCTGCCGATCCTGCTCGTGATGCTGCACATGCTCGGCGCGGCGCTGCTCGCGGCGGGGACCACGCGGTACCTGCTGACGTTCCGCACGCGCGCCTGAGCCCGGGCGGGGTCCCGCTCAGCCCGCCGCCACCAGCGGCACCCCCGCGTCCGCGAGCGCCCGCGCCGCCGGGTCCGCCGGGTCGACGTCGGTGACCACCCCGGCGACCTCGTCCAGCGGCAGCACCCGGAACGGCGACGCGGCGCCGATCTTCTCCGCGCTGGCCAGCACGTAGGTGTCCCCCGCGCGCCGGGCGAGCGCCCGCTTGGTCGCCGCCTCCTCGGCGTCGCCGGTCGTGAGCCCCGCCTCCGGGTGCACCCCCGTGACGCCGAGCAGGAACACGTCGGCCCACACGCCGGCCGCTGCCTCGGCGAGCAGCGCGCCCGACGTGACGACCGAGTGCTTGAACAGCCGCCCGCCGAGCACCAGCACCTCGACCGTCGGGTGCTCCGCGAGCGCCGCGGCGACCGTCGGGCTGTGCGTGACGACCGTCGCCCGCAGGTCCGGCGGCAGCGCCCGGGCGACGGCGAGCGCCGTGGTCCCTCCGTCGAGGATCGCCGTCGAGCCCGGGCGCACGAGCTCCGCCGCCCGCCGGGCCACCCGGTCCTTGTTCTCGACCGCGACCGTACGGCGGCCCGCGTAGTCCGCGACCGCGGGCGACACCGGGAGCGCGCCGCCGTACACCCGCTGGCAGAGCCCGGCCGCCGCCATCTCCCGCAGGTCGCGCCGGACCGTGTCCTCGGACAGGCCGAGCCGCTCGGCGGCGTCCTTGGCGACGACGCGCCCCTCGGTGCGCAGCACGCGCAGCAGCTCGTCCCGTCGCTGTGCCGGCAGCATCGCGTTCTCCTTGGTGATCGCCCGGTCTTTCTCGCTAGTGCCAAGTCTTGCACGGTTCTGCGCGTTATGGTCGGAGCCATGACCGCACAGCTGATCCTCATCGCCGGCCCCTACCAGTCCGGACGGGCGGCGACCCCGCCGCCATGGCCGCCAACCTCCGCCGCCTCGAGGAGGCCGCCTGGCCGATCTTCGAGCGCGGGCACGTCCCGATGATCGGCGAGTGGGTCGCACTCCCGGTGCTCGCGAGCATGGGCGCCGACGGCCCGACCGACCCCCGCGCCCAGGACGTGCTCTACCCGACCGCCGAGCGGCTGCTCGCCCACTGCGACGCCGTGCTCCGGCTGCCCGGGGAGTCGGCGGGCGCGGACAACGACGTGGCGATCGCCCGGCGGCGCGGGATCCCGGTGTACACGTCGGTCGACGAGATCCCGCGGGCCACGGCGGCCTGACGAGGGGCGGGGACGGCGGCGGGACGGCGCGGCCCCGGGCGGGCGCGGGCGCTCCCCCGCACCCGGGCCCGCCCGCCATGCGGACACGGCGCGGACCGCGCACGACCAGGACGTACGCTCGCGCCATGGATCCGATGAGCAACCGGGGCTGCGCCCCGCGCCGGGGGCCCGGGGCCTGACCCCGGCACGCCCGACGTCCGCGTCGGCGTGCCGCGCAGGCACCCCGACCACCGCCCGCCGCACCGGTGGGCCGTCCCGCTGAGGACTCCCATGCTCTCGTTCCCCCTCGGCGCGCGCCCGCGCGCCCTCACCGCCGCCGCCTTCGTGCTGGCCGGCTCCGCGTCCGTGCAGATCTCGGCCGCGCTCGCGTCGTCCGCCTTCGGGTCGCTGGGCACGCTCGCCGTGTCCGGCTACCGCATGACGGCCGCCGCGCTCGTCCTGCTCCTGCTGACCCGGCCCGCGCTGCGCAGACGCAGCCGGTCGGAGTGGGCCGGCATCGCGCTGTACGGCGTCGCGATGGCCGCCATGAACGTGCTGTTCTACGCCGCGCTCGACCGCATCCCGCTCGGCGTCGCGGTGACCCTGGAGTTCTGCGGCCCGCTGGCGGTCGCCGCGGTGGCGTCCGTCGGCCGGGCGCGGCTGCTGCCGTTCGTCGCGCTCGTCGGGGTCGTCCTGGTCGTCGGCACCCCGACCGGCGGGCTCGACCCGGTCGGCGTCGCGCTCGGGCTCGGCGCGGCCGCGGCGTTCGGCGGGTACACCGTGCTCGCGGGCCGCGTCGGCTCCGGGTCGGGCGGGCTCGGCGACCTCGCGCTGTCGGTCGCGGTCGGCGCCCTGCTGCTGTCGCCGTTCCAGGTCGCGCAGGCCCCGGCGCTCGAGGGCGGGCACGTCGCCCCTCTGGTGCTGTCCGGGCTGATCGGGGTGGCGCTGGCGTTCTCGCTCGACTTCCAGGCCGCCCGGCTCGCCGGCACCCGGGTGGTCGGCACGCTGTTCGCGATCGACCCGGCGATGGCCGCGCTCGTCGGGGCGGTCGCGCTCGGCGACCGGCTGCCGGTCGCGGCGCTGGGCGGGATCGCGCTGGTCGTGCTCGCCGGTGCGGGCGCGGTGTGGTCCGCGGGCCGCGGCACCCCGGCGTCGGCGCAGGAGGCGGTCCGGGCCCCAGCGGCGGTCGAAGCCCCGGAGGCGGCGCCCGAGGCAGCTCGCCCCGCGGAGGCGGTCGCGGCACCGGAGGCGCTCGCGCCCGCCCCGCTGGAGCCGGTTACGCCCGCCCCGCTCCCGCTCGACTGACCGCCCCACCCGCGATCGCGGTCTCCGCGAGTGCACAGCCGACACGTCGAGTGCCTATCCACGCCGGTAGGCACTCGACGTGTCCGGTAGGCACTCGACGCCGGCGGGGCGGCCGGGGTGCGTGCGCGAGAGGGCAGCCGACACGTCGAGGGAGTAGCCGCCGACTACCCCCTCGACGTGTCGACCACCCCGTCGGCGGACTGGTCAGGCGTCGGCGCCCGGGAGGGCGCCGGTGCGGGCGCGGGACAGGACGTGGTCGAGGAACAGGCGCGCCGCGGGCGGCAGGGCGTCCTCGGCGAACGTGCTGAGGCCCACGTCCCGCGTCGCGCCCTCGTCGAGGACGCGGAGGTGCCGCACCGGTCCGGCGTCGGCGGCCGACCCGTCTCCGCCGGTACCACCCGCACCGCTGCCCCCGCCGTCGACACCGCCGTCCCCACCGTCAGCGCCGCCGACACCCCCGCCACCACCGCCCGCACCACCGCCCGGGGCGCCACCCGCACCACGCCCGCCCGCGCCGCCCGCGCCGCCTGCTGCCGCCGGGGAGCCCGCTGGGGAGCCCGCCGGCAGCAGCGCCACCCCGAGCCCCGCCGCGACGAACCCGTGCAGCGTGGGCACGTCCTCGCCCTCGAACGCCGGCGTCGGCCGGAACCCCGCCGCCTGGCACAGCCGCTCGGTCTGCCGCCGCAGCGTCGAGGGCGGCCGGAGCAGCAGGAAGGGCTCGCCCGCGGCGTCCGCCAGCCGCACCGCCTCGCGCTCGGCGAGCCGGTGCCCGGCCGGCACGGCCAGCCGCAGCGGCTCGGTCAGCAGCACCCGGTGGTGCACCGCGGGGCCCGAGGGCGGCACGGTGGAGATCAGCAGGTCGACCCGTCCGGAGTCGAGCAGCGCGTCGGCGAGGTGGTCGGGCGTCTGGGTGAGCTCGAACCGCACCCGCGGGTGCTGCCGGCGGAACGTCCGCACCAGCTCGGGCACCAGCCACGAGCCGAGGGTCGTCTGGAACCCGAGGGTCACGGTGCCCGTGTCCGGCTGCACCGCCGCGTCGACGGCGGCCAGGCCGTCGTCGAGCTGGTGCAGCACGCCGTCGAGGTGCCGTTTGAACACCGCTCCGGCGTGGGTCATCCGCAGGTGCCGGCCCGACCGGCGCAGCAGCGGCGCGCCGACCTCGCGCTCCAGGCGCGCCAGCGCCCGGGAGACACCGGGCTGGCTGACCTGCTCGATGTCCGCCACCTCGGTCACGGTCGCGCCGTCGGCCACCTGCTGGAACCACCGCATCGCCTGCACGTCCACGTCGCATGACGCTAGCGCATGGATCGGTGGCACTCGCGTCATTGGACGCATGGGCAGCGCGTTACGAGACTGGGTGCCATGTCGACGACCTCCACCCGCACCCCGTTCGCGACCACCCTGCGCCGCGCGTTCGCGCCGTACGCGGCGACCACCGCGGTCGAGATCCGCACCGCCGGCTGGACCCGCAGCGTCGCGCCCGTGGCTCACCGGGCGCCGACCGCGACCGCCGCCCGGACCGGGCGCGCGCAGGACGTCCCCGTCGCCGCCTGAGCCCAGGCCCGCTCACCGCCTCGTCGCTCACCCCCCGCCCCTGCCGCCCATCTCCGGGCGTCGGGGGCGCTGCTCCATCCGGGTGGACCTGCAACGCCGGCCGGAAGGCGCTTGCCTCCGGCGCGACCTGCACCGGGACCGCCAGGGCCTGCGGCCCCGGCTCCGGCGCGACGGGTGATTGAGGATTCATCTACCCATCCGGATCGTTCTCCGTACCGAATGAACGGGTGAGCGCCCGCTGCAGCCAACCGGCGAGCGCGACCCGCCCAGTCGCATCGGAGCCCCCCATGACCGCCCTCGCAGACGCCCCCCGAGCCGTGACCGACCTGTTCGGCGAGCCCCTCAGCCCCCGGGAGCGCGTCGTCCTCGCCGAGCTCGCCGAGGACGTGACGCTCGAGGACATCGCCCGCAAGCTGTTCGTCTCGCGGAACACCGTGAAGACCCAGGTGCGGTCGATCTACCGCAAGATCGGCGCGTCGACGCGCGCCGAGGCGGCCGCGTGGGCGGAGGCCGCCGGCCTGCGCTGACGCCGTGACGCGCTGACCTGCGCCCGCGTCCGCGCGCCGGAGATCGCCGGGCAATCCCCTTCAGGTGTGTCGTAGGTCACATCTACGCTCGCTCCATGGAACAGGCGATCGAGGCCCGCGGGCTCGTCAAGCGCTACAAGGGCGTCACCGCCCTCGACGGCGTCGACCTCACGGTGCCGTCCGGCACCGTGCTCGGTCTGCTCGGCCCGAACGGGGCCGGCAAGACCACCATCGTCCGGGTCCTGTCCACGCTGCTGCGCCCCGACGCGGGCAGCGCGCGGGTCACGGGCGTCGACGTGCTCGCCCGCCCCGCCGAGGTCCGGCGGCGCATCGGCCTGTCCGGCCAGTACGCGGCGGTGGACGAGTACCTGTCCGGCTACGAGAACCTCGAGATGATCGGGCGGCTCTACCACCTCGGCAAGCGGCGGTCCCGGGACCGGGCGCGCGAGCTGCTGGCGTCGTTCCGGCTCGAGGACGCCGCCGACCGGCCGGCCAAGACCTACTCCGGCGGCATGCGGCGCCGGCTCGACCTGGCGGGCGCGCTCGTCGCCGACCCGCCGGTGATCTTCCTCGACGAGCCGACGACGGGCCTGGACCCGCGCGGCCGGACCGAGATGTGGGACGTCATCCAGACGCTCGTCGCCGGCGGCACCACGCTGCTGCTGACCACGCAGTACCTGGAGGAGGCCGACGTCCTCGCCGACGAGATCGTCGTCATCGACCACGGCCGGATCATCGCCCAGGGCACCGCGGACCAGCTCAAGCGGCAGGTCGGCGGCGAGCGGCTGGAGCTGACCGTCGCGGACGTCGCGCTGCTCGCCGGCGTCGAGGAGGTGCTCGCCCCGCTCGGCGTCGGGCGGCCCACCGTGGACGACGGCCGCCGGTCGTTCGTCATGCCGGTGTCCGGCGGGCCCGAGGTGCTCAGCGAGGCGCTGCGGCGGCTCGACGAGCGCCAGGTCCGGCTGGAGGACGTCGGCCTGCGCCGCCCCACCCTGGACGACGTGTTCCTCGCCCTGACCGGCAAGACCGCGGAGCAGGACGGCAACCCCGACCCGAAGGCAGGTGCGTGATGCCGGTGCCACCCGTGATCGCGGACGCCTCCGTGGTCGCCAAGCGGAACATCATCAAGATCAAGCGGGTGCCCGACCTCCTGGTCTTCACCACGCTGTCCCCCATCATGTTCGTCCTGCTGTTCTCCTACGTGTTCGGCGGCGCGATCGACCAGCAGGGCGGCGGGCAGGCGTACCGGGAGTTCCTCATCGCGGGGATCTTCGCCCAGACCGTGATCTTCGGCGCGACCGTCACCGGGGCGGCCCTCGCGGAGGACCTGAAGAAGGGCATCCTCGACCGGTTCCGGTCGCTGCCCATGGCGCCGTCGGCGGTCCTGACCGGGCGCACGTTCTCCGACGTCGTGAACAACGTCATCGTGCTGATCGTGATGGGCCTGACCGGGCTCGTGGTCGGCTGGCGCATCCGGTCGTCCGTGCTGGACGCCCTGGCGGGGTTCGGCCTGCTGCTGGTGTTCGCCTACGCGATCAGCTGGATCATGGCCTGGATCGGGATGCTGGTGCCGAGCCCCGAGGTGGTGAACAACGCGTCGTTCATCGTGATCTTCCCGCTGACGTTCGTGGCGAACACGTTCGTCCCGCTCGACACGCTGCCCGCGCCGCTGCAGACGTTCGCCGAGTGGAACCCGGTGTCGGCGGTGACCCAGGCGGCGCGGGAGCTGTTCGGCAACATCCCGCCCGGGGTGCCCGAGCCGACGGCGTGGCCGCTGCAGCACCCGGAGGTGTACACGCTCATCTGGTCGGCGCTGTTCCTGGTGGTGTTCGTGCCGCTCGCCAACGCGCAGTACCGGGTGTCGACCAGCCGCTGACCGCGGCCCCGGCGCCGCCCCGACCGGGCGTCAGACCGACCCGCCGACCCGCCGTCCCTTGCGCGCGTACAGCGCCTCGTCGGCGCGGGCCAGCGCGTCCCGCACGGGCTCGTCGCCGTCGGCCTGCGCCACGCCGTGGCTCCAGGTCGGGTCGCCGGCGACGTGCCGCAGCCCGGCGGCCGTCACCCAGTCCTCGGCGGCCGCCGCGTCCCGGCCGGCGAGCACCACCGCGAACTCGTCGCCGCCGACCCGGCCGATCAGGTCGTCGTCGGCGAGGCCCGCGCGCCAGCCGTCCACGAGCCGCACCAGCACCTCGTCGCCGGCCGCGTGCCCGAGCGTGTCGTTCACGACCTTGAAGTCGTCGACGTCCAGGCACACGACCGCGGCGGGCCGACCCCGCCGCGCGGCGTCGTGCAGCACCAGCGCGGCGCGCTCGTCGAACGCGGCGCGGGTCAAGGCGCCGGTGAGGTCGTCGGTCGTGGCCAGCAGGCGCAGCCGCTGCAGCAGGTACGTGACCAGGCCGCTCATCACGACGGTGGTGAGCGCGAGCACCAGCCACGTCGTCAGCGCGAACGGCACGGGCGACGCGAGCATCGCCAGGCCGAGCACGACGACCACCAGCCCGAGCACCCGGCGCACGGTGCGGGGCTCGCCGAGGAGGGCCGCCGCCTGGCCCGCGACGACCAGGCCCAGGCTCGTCGTGACGACCCCCGCGAGGGTCTGGCAGCTCGCGACCAGCACCCCGCCGATCCCGACGGCGGCGACCAGCGCGGCGAGCGGGGCGCGCGGCCGGTCACGGAGCAGCAGCAGCGCCACAGCCAGGAGGGCGAGCGCCGCCGACCCGCCGTACCAGACACCGACCAGGGTCAGGCGCGAGGGCGGCCAGACCGCGCTGACCAGGCAGAGGACCGCGCAGAGCAGCAGGGCGCCGGCGGTGTGCGAGGCCGCGAGGAACAGACGACCGCCGTCTCTCGGGGGGCGGGTCCGCGCGCGCACGGCCACCCCATCGGCCGCGGGCGGGGTCACCTGACCGGTGGCCGCCGGGACCACCCGTCCGGGCGAACGGGCCGCTCCGGGCGGGCGGCGGCGATCACCGCCCGCCCCGCGAGTCAGTCGACCGGGCGCAGCGTCCGCCAGCCGCGGTCCCGTGACGCGGCCGCGGCGAGGATGCCGACCGCGGCGCTCGGGCTGCGCAGCCGGCCGGCGAGGACCGCCTCGACGGCCTCGTCCAGGGGCACCCACACGGGCACCATCGCGGCCTCCTCGTCCTCCCGGGTGAACCGGTCGGCCTCGGGGACCTCGGACAGCCCGCGGGCGAGGTACACGAGGATGTGCTCGTTCGAGCCGCCCGGCGAGTTCGCGAACTCCGCCAGCAGCGACCAGGAGTCCGCGCGCAGGTCGGCCTCCTCCCCCAGCTCCCGGGCGGCGGTGACGTGCGGCGGCTCGCCGTCGACGTCGCGCAGCCCGGCCGGCGGCTCCCAGAGCTCGGCCCGCACGGGGTGCCGGTACTGCTGCAGCAGCAGCACGCGGTCGTCCTCGTCGAGCGCGATGACCGCGACGGCGCCGGGGTGGTCGACGAACTCCCGGACCACCTGCGAGTCGCCGAGGTCCACGGTCTCCGAGACGAGGTCCCAGATCTTCCCGTGGTGCAGGTCGGTGTGCTCCAGCACGGGCCGCACGGCGGGCCGGTCAGCCGGCCCGCCGTGCGTGTCCTGCGTCGTCACGCGCGCGCCTTCGCCTTCGGCGAGACCGTCGCGCCGCGGGCCTCGAGGGCGGCGCGGATCAGGCCGGCGAACAGCGGGTGCGACCGGGTCGGCCGCGACTTGAACTCCGGGTGCGCCTGCGTCGAGACGTAGTACGGGTGCACCTCGCGCGGCAGCTCGACGAACTCGACCAGCGACGAGTCCGGCGAGACGCCCGAGATGACCAGGCCGGCCTCCTCGAGCTTGTCGCGGTAGGCGTTGTTGACCTCGTACCGGTGCCGGTGCCGCTCGGTGACCCGGGTGGAGCCGTAGGCCTCGGCCGCGACCGAGCCCTCGGCGAGCACGGCCTCGTAGGAGCCGAGCCGCATCGTGCCGCCGAGGTCGCCCTCGCCGCCCACGATCGCGAGCTGCTCCGCCATGGTGGCGACGACCGGGTGCGCCGGGTCGGCGTCGAACTCGGACGACGAGGCGCCGGCGAGGCCGAGCACGTTGCGGGCGTACTCGATGACCATGGTCTGCAGGCCCAGGCAGATACCGAGCGTCGGCACCCTGCTCTCGCGGGCCCAGCGCAGCGCGCCGAGCTTGCCCTCGATGCCGCGCACGCCGAACCCGCCCGGGACCAGCACCGCGTCGACGCCCCCGAGCGCGCGCTGCGCACCCTCGGGGGTCTGGCACTCGTCGGACGGCACCCAGCGGATTTTGACCCTGGCGTCGTTGTGGAAGCCGCCGGCGCGCAGCGCCTCGGTCACCGACAGGTAGGCGTCCGGCAGGTCGATGTACTTGCCGACCAGCGCCACCTCGACGTGGTGCGCCGGCTGGTGCACCCGCTGCAGCAGCTCGTCCCAGCCGCTCCAGTCGACGTCGCGGAACTGCATGCCGAGCCGCTGCACGACGTAGGCGTCCAGGCCCTCGGCGTGGATGACCCGAGGGATGTCGTAGATGCTCGGCGCGTCCACGCAGGAGATGACGCCCTGGGTGTCGACGTCGCACATCAGGGCGATCTTGGCCTTGATCGACTGCGGGATCTCGCGGTCGGACCGCAGCACGATCGCGTCCGGCTGGATGCCGATGCTGCGCAGCGCGGCCACCGAGTGCTGCGTCGGCTTGGTCTTCAGCTCGCCCGACGGGCCGATGTACGGCACCAGCGACACGTGCAGGAAGAACACGTTGTCCCGGCCGAGCTCGTGGCGGACCTGGCGGGCCGCCTCGAGGAACGGCTGCGACTCGATGTCGCCGACCGTGCCGCCGATCTCGGTGATGATGATGTCGACGTCGTCGGCGGCCTGGGACCGCATCCGCGCCTTGATCTCGTCGGTGATGTGCGGGATGACCTGGACCGTGTCGCCCAGGTACTCGCCGCGCCGCTCCTTCGCGATCACGTGCGAGTAGACCTGGCCGGTCGTGACGTTCGCGGAGCCGACCAGGTCGACGTCCAGGAACCGCTCGTAGTGACCGACGTCGAGGTCCGTCTCGGCCCCGTCCTCGGTGACGAAGACCTCGCCGTGCTGGAACGGGTTCATCGTTCCCGGGTCGACGTTGAGGTAGGGGTCGAGCTTCTGCATCGTGACCCGGAGGCCGCGGGAGCGGAGAAGTCGTCCCAGGCTGGAGGCGGTCAGGCCCTTGCCCAGTGAGGAGGCGACGCCTCCCGTGACGAAGATGTGCCGGGTCGTGGAGTCCGACCGCCCGGAGAGTCGATTTGCGCGCTCTGCCACGGGATTCCAGTGTACCCGAGACGCGCGGCCCCTGTGCGTCCCACGCCGGTGACCCGCGCCACGGGCGCGCCGCCGGGGCCGCCGTCGGGTGGAAGGTTCTGCCGGACACGCCGGCGGCGTGTCCGGCAGAACCTTCCACTCTGGGGTCTGACCCCGCGTCTCAGGGGGCGTAGGCCGCGTCCAGCTGGGTCAGGACGTCGGCGATCCCCGGGAGGGTCGCCGCGCGGGCCCGGGCCGCGTCGCGCAGCGCGGCGCGCCGCGCGTCGTCGGCCAGCACCGCAGTCAGCGCCTCCGCGAACGCCGGGGCGTCCCCGACCGGCACGAGCACCGCCGCGTCCCCGGTGACCTCGCGGGTGCCGCCCGCGTCGGTCACGACGAGCGCCGCGCCCAGCGCCAGCGCCTCCTGCACGGCCAGCGGCTGGCCCTCCCACACGGCGGTCGAGGCGACCACGTCCGCGGCCGCGAGCAGGTCGGCGACGTCCTCGCGACGGCCCAGCAGGTCGACCGGCGCCCCCGCCTCGGCCGCCCGCGCGCGCAGCCCGTCGAGCAGGGGCCCGTCGCCCGCGACGACCCAGCGCAGCCCGGGCCGGGTCCGTCCCGCAGCGGCCGCGGCGTCCACGAGGGTGTCGAGGCCCTTCTGCGGGGCGAGCCGGGCCACGGTGACGACCAGGTCCTCCCCCGGCGCGACACCGAGCCCCGCGCGCACGGCCTCCCGGTCCTGCGCAGGGGCGCGGAGCGCGGGGGCCGGCACCAGGGCGCGTTCGGCCCGGCGGGCGCCCTGCCCCCGCGCCAGCTCGACGAGGTCGCCCGACACGCCGAGCACCACGTCGGCGCCGCGCGCGACCACCCGGCCGAGCACCGCCGAGACCGTCCGGATCGCGCGGCCGCCGACGGGCAGGTTGTGCAGCGTGACGACCACGCGGGGCCGCGACCCGGCGGGGTGCGGCCGCCCGCGGACCGCCAGCACGGCGAGCGCGCCCGCGCGCAGCCCGTGGGCGTGCACCGCGTCGGCGTCCCGCGCCAGCTCGGCCAGCCGGGCGACCGCCCGCGCGTCGGAGGCGTGCGGGCGGTCGGTGATCTCGACCGCCGCGAAGCCCACGCCGTCGCCCGCGGCGACCGTGGAGGCCAGCGACGAGGGGCCCGCGACCAGGACGCGGTCGCCGGCCGCCGCCAGGGCGGTCGACACCTGCGCGACGTGCCGGGCGACGCCGCCCGCGCTCGAGCCCAGCACCTGCAGTACGCGTCGGGTCATCGGCCCGCCTCCCGGGGGTCGTCGGGCCCGGGGGCCGCGGGTCCGGCGCCGGGCGCCGGGGTGGTCGTGGGGGTGGCGGCCGTCGCGGGGGCCGCGTGGGTGCCGGCGGACGCAGGGTCGCCGGCGGACGCGGGCCCACCGGCGGACGCTGCCGTGCCCGGCGACGCCGCCGCGGGC